>JAMOMS010000189.1 GCA_027067015.1 Campylobacterales bacterium
CCAAAGAGGGAATGATCAACATCTGTATCGACCCGACGCTGGCTTTCGGGTCGGGTCATCACGAAACCACCGCGGGGTGCCTGCGGGCTCTTGGACGCTATGTCCAAAGCGGTGAGCGGTGGCTGGACGTGGGGTGCGGTAGCGGCATACTGGGAATTGCCGCCGCCAAACTGGGTGCGCGGGTGGAAGCGTGCGATACCGATCCCCTGGCGGTAGAGAACGCCGCCAAAAATTTCGCGCTCAACCGTTGTGCGTATACCCGCATCTGGGAGGGCTCCGTGACGTTGGCCGAAGGGGAATATGAGGGCGTGGCGGCCAACATTGTCGCCGATGTGCTCATCATGCTCGCCCCCGACTTAAAAAAGCGGGTTAAAAAGGGCGGCCTATTGATTCTTTCGGGGATACTCGATACAAAAGAGGCGGCGGTGGCGGAAAAGTTTTCCGATCTTCAACTGCTTGAGAGCTTCGCCGACAACGAGTGGCGAACCAAAATCTACCGGAAACAAGGATAACCATGGCGGACAACAACCAAAAAGGTCCCGATAACCAGAATTTTTTCAATAAAAATCCCCTCTTTACCTTTGCCATTTTCTCACTGCTGATTATTGTGCTCTTTAAGAGCCTGGTGGGGCAGGAGGAGTTTGGGGTGCATAACCCCTCAGCCATGGGGGGCGCTTCCATGACGCCCGCCCAGACGCGGATGGTGCCCTATTCGGATCTGAAAAAGATGATCAAAGAGGGCAAGATCAAGTATCTCTCCATCGGTCAGACCACCATCAAGGCCGTCGGTAGCGCCGGCGGCGTGAAAACCCTTTACGTGGCCAAACGGGTGGGAGAGGACAATACCCTCATTCCCCTGCTGGACAAGATGGGGGTGGAGTATAGCGGTTACAGCGAAAACAACTGGCTGGGCGAGATCCTCTTTGGCTGGGTACTGCCCATCTTTATCTTTTTTGGTATCTGGATGTTTCTGGCCAGCCGGATGCAAAAGAACATGGGCGGCGGAATCCTTGGAATGGGAAGCGCCAAGAAGCTGGTCAACTCCGAAAAGCCCAAAGTGAAGTTTGACGACGTGGCCGGCGTGGAGGAGGCCAAGGAGGAGGTGCAGGAGATTGTGGAGTTTTTGCGCCATCCCGAACGCTACATCCGCCTGGGGGCCAAGATCCCCAAAGGGGTTCTGCTGGTGGGCCCTCCGGGTACCGGTAAAACCCTGCTGGCCAAGGCGGTGGCGGGCGAGGCGAGCGTGCCTTTCTTCTCCGTCAGCGGCTCCAGCTTCATTGAGATGTTCGTGGGCGTGGGCGCGGCCAGGGTGCGAGACCTCTTTGAGCAGGCCAAAAAGGAGGCGCCGGCCATTATCTTTATTGACGAGATCGACGCCATCGGCAAGAGCCGCGCCGCCAGCGGGCAGATCGGCGGCAATGACGAAAGAGAGCAGACCCTCAACCAGCTGTTGGCCGAGATGGACGGCTTTAGCTCCGATACCCCCATTATCGTATTGGCGGCCACCAACCGTCCCGAGGTGCTGGACGCGGCCCTGCTTCGGCCCGGGCGGTTTGACCGGCAGGTTTTGGTGGACAAGCCCGATTTCGAGGGGCGGGTGAAGATTTTGAAGGTACACGTCAAGGCCATCAAGATCGCTGATGATGTGGATCTGGAGGAGATCGCGCGCCTGACCGCCGGATTGGCGGGGGCGGATCTGGCCAACATTGTCAACGAGGCGGCCCTGCTGGCCGGACGCCAGAACAAGGAGCAGGTAGAACAGCAGGATTTCCGTGAGGCGGTCGAGCGGGCGATTGCCGGGCTGGAGAAGAAGTCCCGCCGCATCAGTCCCAAAGAGAAGCGCATTGTCGCCTACCACGAAAGCGGCCACGCGCTTATCGCCGAAACCACCGAGGGGGCCAAGAAGGTCTCCAAGGTCTCCATTATCCCCAGAGGTCTGGCGGCGCTGGGTTATAC
>JAMOMS010000190.1 GCA_027067015.1 Campylobacterales bacterium
ACAACCACGGCCGGATGGAGCGGGACTTTACCTATGTGGATGATATTGTCGAAGGGGTGGTGCGGGTACTGCGCAAACCTCCCGAAGGGCGTAGCGCATGGGATGCCAAAGAGCCTGATCCCTCATCCAGTCCGGCGCCATATCGGCTTTACAATATCGGGCGGGGAGAGCCGATCAAACTGCTCGATTTTATTGAGGCGCTGGAAGATGCCCTGGGAATGGAAGCGCAAAAGAACCTCATGCCCATTCAGCCCGGAGACGTGGAACGAACCTGGGCCGATACGTCCGATTTGGAAAGAGAGTTTGGCTACCGCCCCCAAGCCCCTCTGCGCGAGGGCATCAAGAAATTTGTCGACTGGTACCGCGCCTACTACGGCGTATAGAGCACCCGGGCCAGATAGAGCCCGTTGGGCGGGACGGGCGCGAGTTGGAAGCGTCTTTGCCCCTTTAACTGCTCTTTAATCGCCTCGATTGTGACTTTTTTCTCCGCCGCCGCCAGGGCTGTCGCCGTCATAAGCCTGACCTGGCCTCTTAAAAACCCGTTGGCCTCAAAATAGATTCTTACATACCGTCCGCTCTCGATCGCGTAGGCCCGGTAGATGGTGCGTACCGTTGAGGCCGGGTCGCTCCCGGTTTTGTGGAAAAGATTGAAGTCGTGCTCACCCTCAAATACGCTTAGGGCTTTGCGAAGCGCCGTGAGATCAAGAGCGGGGAGGTAGTGGCAAAAAGGGGCCTCAAAAGGGGAGGGTTCGGTCTGTTTGATCAGATAGCGATAAATTCGTCTGCGGGCGTCAAAACGGGCGTGGAATGTTTCGTCAACCGGGGTGATGTGCTTAAAGCGCACACTCCCCTCAAAGCGGCGGTTAAAGAGTTCGCGCAGGCGTTTGAGTCTCGTTTGCCAGTGAGGGGGGACGTCAAAGTGGATCACCTGTCCCGTGGCGTGCACCCCCCGGTCGGTTCGTCCGCTGGCGACAATGGGGCTCTCGATGCCCAGGCTTTGCGCTGTTCTTTGGAGCGCGCCCGCGACGGTTTGGATGGTGGTTGTCTGGCTTTGGTAGCCGAAAAAGCGGGAGCCGTCGTAGGCGATGACCGCTTTGACACGCATCTTAAAACCTCTGTTCGATACGTTTGTAAAAGAGCCAGACCCCTACAGCCGTGACGGCTATGACAAAGAGGGCCGACCCGGCCGGGGTGGTTTTGGCGATACTGGAGAGAACGCCGTAATAGAGGGTGGTGACGGCCAGAATGGCCGGGTAGGAGAAGTTTTTGTCATACCGTGGGTGCAGGATGCCGTAGGCGAACGCGAAAAAGAGCGAAACGATAGGAAAGAGGCTGACGGCAATGTAGATAATGAGGTCTTTGCGCCGCTTCCTGTCGTGCCCGGCGGCCTGCCAGTACTCTTTGAGGTTGCGGTAGGAGAAGGGGGTGACGCTTTGGGTGTGGTAGATCTTCATGGCTTTGTAGTTGATCTGGTCGATCTGTTCGTCGCTGATGCGGTAGGCCTGCCCGTAGTAGAGTTTGAGTCCCCGAATGCCGTTTTCGTTAAAGAACTTGCCGTATTTGGCGGTAAGAAACTGCTCCTCTTTGGGGTTGGCGGAGTTGAGCAGTACCAGGTTGATCAGGATATTCTTCTTTTTGTCCTTGTCGGCCAGGAAAACGAGCCAGTCGCCAAACTTCTGGCCAAACTGGCTGGCCTCAATGTTCAATACCGCGTGGATGCTTTTGTAGTTGACAAACGATTTGATAAGCTGTTTGGTAATGGGAATGAGCGCCAGCGAGAGCAGTAGCAAAAGGGCGGTGGCCGCCAAAGTCAGGGGGGCGAAGTAGCGCAAAAAGGTCTTGGGCGCGATGCCGAATGAAAAGAGCACGATATTCTCAAAATCGTTGGAAAGACGCACCATGGTGAGTGTGAGCGCGGCAAAAAAGGTAATAGGCAGGGT
>JAMOMS010000191.1 GCA_027067015.1 Campylobacterales bacterium
GATTCGGCCAGAATCCTGAAATACTCGATCCGCTCATGCACCAGGGCGCTCATGTCAACATCTTGGTTATCGGAAGCGATCTGGTGGTGGAGCGTGAGGTAGGTGAGATCTTTGTAGATGTTGCTAATCGTGCGCGCGGCGATCTCGATGCGACGGATCTTTTTGGCCGTGGAAGAATCGAGCCGTTCGGGGCGGATGAGTTCGATGTTGCTCAAAATGGCCCCGACGGGGGTGTTGAGCTCGTGGGTGGTGTCTTTGATAAAGCGGTCCAGCAGGCTCATGGCCTCTTTCATGGGGGCTACCAGCAGTCTGGCCAGCAGGATGCCCGCCACCAGAAAAAGGGCCAGCAAGGCGCCGCCGCCAAGCAGGATGTTGCGCCAGGCGGTGTAGAACCAGGCGCGATCCTCGTCAATCTCCACCACCACGTATTTGGCTCCCAGGTAATAGGAGTCGAGCACGTGGATATACTGGATCTGGTGCTTGGGGGTGGTGTAGATAACTTTGTCAAGGCGTACCCCTTCGGGATCTTTGAGGGTGCTGAAGATAAGCACCTTGTCCGCGTCGTAGATGGCGGAGCGGTAGAGGGGGTTGCGGGGGTAGGTGCGGTAGCGGTCAAAATAGATATGCAGGAGTTTCAGGCCGTCGATGAGCTCTTTGGAGAACTCCTCCAGTTCTAGCCGTTTGGTCTGAAGCATCAGATCTTTTTGGAGGTTGTAGTAGATGGTTGAGCCCAACCCCAAAATGAGCACCACCAAAAAGGTGTAGAGTCCCAGGAAGCGAAAAAGGGTGCGCTTCTCAGAGCGGGAGATATTTGTAGCCGTAGCGTTTGATGCTGACAATGCGCTCTTTCCCTATGATTTTGCGTAGGTTTTTGATATAGGTTCTCAAGGCCGATTCGCTGGGGGTTTCGTCATATGTCCACAACGCTTCGTAAATCGTTTCGTGGGGGATGGTCTCCGCGGGACGGGAGAGGAAGAGTTTTAAAAGAGCCAGCTCCTTGGGTTGGAGCGGGACCGGTTCGCCCTTTTGGTAGAGGGTGTTGCCCACCGAGTCGTATTCGATACCCGAAGCGACGGGGATGCGGGGGTTGGGGTTGTGGCTGAAGTTGCGCTTTAGAAGCGAAGTGATACGAAGCAAAAGCTCTTTAAGCGCGAAAGGTTTGCGGATGTAATCGTCCGCGCCGCTTTCATACCCTTGCTCCAGGTCGTCGATGCCGTCAAGCGAGGTGATGAAGATGGCGGGGGTATCCACCCCCCTTTCCCTTAGACTTTTTAAAAGGCTAAAGCCGTCGATGCCCGGGACGTTGACATCCAGCAAAAGAAGATCGTAGCGGCGCTCGTAAAGCAGGGCTTCGGCCTCTTCGCCCTCGTAGGCGGTTTCGACGGCAAAGCCCTCCTCTTCGAGAAAATCGGTAACGGTATCGGCGAGATTGGCGTCGTCTTCGAGTAAAAAGAGACGGGTACGGCTTCTTTTCATGCCGTTACTTTACCATAAAATCACAAATGCCGGGCCACCAACTGGGCGATCTGGGGGGCCGGCAGGGCGCCGCTGACGCGCTCGACCTCCCGGCCGTTTTTAAAAATGATGATGGTGGGAATGCCCCGGATGCCAAAGGGCATGGCCAGTTGTTGGAACTGCTCGGTATTGACCTTGGCGAAGCGGGCTTTGAGCGGAAACTGAGCGGCCGCCTCCTCGTAAGCCGGCGCCATCATGCGGCACGGCCCGCACCAGGGGGCCCAGAAATCCACCACCACCGGGATGTCGTTTTTTTGCAGGTGGGTTTCAAAGTTGGCCGGTGTCAGCTCAACGGGGTGGGTATCCAGCAAAGAGCCCTTGCAGTGGCCGCAGACGGCTTTGTTGTAGTGATCTTTGCGTGGAATGCGGTTGACTTTGTGACAATGGGGACAGACGACATGGATGGTTGACATACTGCTCCTTTCATCTTTTTTTCATTGGGGGGTATGCGCAAGACTCACCCGACAAGGCGATGCTTCGGGCCCTACGGGACGGGGGCGTTTGACTAAAAAACGCAAACGGCCAAGCCGCCCGAGGGGCTAAAGTGCGTTTTTTTTGACGTCAACCGCCCGCTCCCTTTCGCAAGCCTTGTCGGTTAACTCTTTCGCATACCCTTGTTTGATAAAAAGTATAGTGTAAAGGGCGCAATATTTCTGTGCCCTGGGGCGCACTACTGTAAAAACCGGCGGTTTTGCGCCAGTACTTTGAGGATGATCTGTTGGATTTTCGGATCGTTCTTGGGATAGGGCAGGGGTGTGTGGGTGATGGGATCGTAGGCTTTGGCGCCGAAAATCTCGTTGGGCAGGTTGGAAAAGACCAGGGTATAGCGGGGGGTGATGACGGCGTTTTTGTACCAGCCGCCGCTGGTGGCGAAGTCGCGCCGGTAGGTTTGAGGGCTAAACATATCCGACAGGGCGTTGGCATAGTCGTCAAAATCGTTGGCGACCCCCAAATAACGAAGTAAAGAGGGCACCAGGTCGATGGAGGATGAGAGCCTATCCACACGGCCCCGTTGGGCGGCATGGGGGAGCTTGATGATGACGGGGCTGTTGGTCTGCTCCAGATCAAAAGCGCTGTTGTGGCCCAAAAAGCCGTGCTCGAAAAACTCCTGCCCGTGGTCGGATGTGACGATGATGATCGCTTTATCGTATAGGTGGAGCTCTTTGAGCCGCTGAAAGATCCAGCCAAGCAGTATGTCGTCGTAGTGGATGGCGTTTTTATATTTGTTGAGCACCTCGATGCGATCTTTGGGGGTGGCGGTGGTGTAGCGCACCGTCCCCAGGCCGTCGGGTTTGAAAGGGGCGATGTTAATGGGATACTCCATGCCGTGGGGGCCGTCGAAGAAGATGAGGCTAAAGAGGGGCTTGGAGAGGTTTTGCTCGCTCATCCAGGCTTTCCACCGCTCGGTCAGATCCCTGTCTTTCTCCCACGGAAAGCCCTGCATCCGGTCGGTGATGTGATCTAACACCTCTTTAAAGACCGTCTCGTGAAACTCCGGCCAGCGGGTGTCGGTGCTGGCGAAGATGCCAATCTGGTAATCGAGCCGTTTGAGTACGTCAAAGAGTACCGGCGGGGTGCGGCTATTTAGGAAGCTAAACCAATAGGGGGCGTTGAGCCCGTACATGAGGCTAAAAAAACCAAACCGCGTCGTGTTGCCGCCGCTTCGGTTGTTGGGATAAAAGAGGCTTTCGCGCGTCAAGCGCCAAAGGTTGGGGGTCACTTTGGGATCGACCTGATCGGCCCTTAAGGCGTCTAGCAGAATGAAAAAGATGGGCGGGGTGCGGGGATTTTGGAGCGTAATGGGTGCCAGGGGGTAGCGCACCGCTTTGACGCCAGTGGCGAGTTTGGGGTTTTTGAGGCTCTTTTTTTCGATGCCAAAGAGTTTGCGGGCCAGTTTGGTAAAGGTCAGGGGCTGATAAAGCGGCACCGCCTTGGCGCTTTCGATGATGGCGGCATCGGCCTGGATGACGGCGATGCCGTAGGTGATCTTTTCGGCCATTATCAGGGCGATGAGTGCCGTGATGAGGGGTTTAAGGGGTGGCAGGGGGAGGCGTTTGCGCCACAAAAAGATCTGCCAAAGTAAAAAGATCAGCCAAAAACCGCCCGCCACGGCGTAAACGTCGCGGCCGATCTCGATGCTCTCAAAAGCCGCCGGGGAGGTGAGGATATTGAGCACCATGGCGTTGATATGAAACTTCCAGAGCCGAAAGATGAAAAAGTCCACCAGCAGGGCAAAGTCGGCCAGGCCGATTAGGGCGATCAAGACCCCGTTGACCCAATTGCCAAAGCGCAGAAGGGGGCGCAGAAGCAGGGCCAAAAGCAGGTAGAGTGTGGCCGCCGTTCCCAGGGCTGAGCCGATAAAAAAGAGGGGCGAAGCGGGGCGGGCCACAAGGTAAAAGGCCAAAAACAAGAAAGCGCTCAAGCCAAAGTTATAAAGCCACAACCGCCAAAAGCGTAGGAGACGTTCACTCATGGCGCTATTTCCTTGTAAATTGCTTCGTAGGCGTCGGCCATGGCGTCGGGGCTATAACGCCCAGCCCTTGATTTGGCCGATTCGGCAAGTTGTCGGCGCAAGGCGTCGTCGTCGATGAGTCGCGTCAGGGCGTCGGTGAGCGCCTGCGGGTCGTTGGGCGGAATCAGCAGGGCGTCGTCGTCGCCCAAGATATCGGGTATGCCGCCGACTCTTGCGGCGACGATGGGCAGGCCCAGGCGCATGGCATCCAGCAAAACCGACCCCAACCCCTCGTGGCGGGAGGGAAAGACAAAAAGATCGCTGGCGGCCAGGTAGTCGGCGATGTTTTCGGCAAATCCGCCAAAAGTAAGATTGCTTAAGCCCCGGGCCTTCTCTTTGAGCGTCGCTTCATCCTCACCCCGACCAAGAAGCAGAAAGTGGGCCCGGGGTCGGCGCTTTTCAAGGGTGCGGGCTGATTCGATCAGCAGGCTTTGGCCCTTGTGGCGATCCACCAGCGCCCCGGCGTGCAAAATCAAAAATTTGTCCGCATATCGGCGGCGTATCGCTTGAACCGTTTCGGGGGTTGGCGCGGTGTCGGTGTGGGCGCTGGGGATGACGGCGACGGAGGCGTCGGGGGCGATTTGGCGTATCTGCTCGGCAATGATGGACGAAAGGGCCGCCACGGCGCGGGCGCGGGTGTAGATGGCGCGGTTGAGGGGGTTGGAAGAGATGGGAATATCGACCCTACGGGTGATGAGGTAAGGAGTGCGGCGCAACAGATTGGCCCAGTAGGCCAGTTGGGCCCCCTTGGTTTCATGGGCGTGGAGGATGTCACCTTGGCGAAGAAGCGGGAGAGCCCGAAGGTAGGGCTTTTTGACCTCTACAATCTCAAGGCTCGGGCACCCATTAAGCGCTTCGGCCAGTTCGGAGTTTTTGCGTACCAAAAGAAGCTGGTCGTAGCCCCTTTGGGCCAGCTTTTCGATCAGCAGTTGGGTCTGGCGCTCCCCGCCGCGAAACCCCTTGGCGAAATTGAGATGCACCAATCGCATCACTGCTCCCATAACGAGTCGCTTGTTTGCCCCTCTTTTTGCATCTCGTACAGCTTGGCGTATTTGAGATAGGCGTTGAGTGAGGCGCTAAGCGCGATGCTGAGGCCGTCAAGCCCTTCCAAAAAGCCGCGTTGCAAAAGATATTTGCGCAAAAAGGCGGCGGCCATGTGGGCCGGGGCCGAGAGGGGAGCGGCCCGTTTGCCCTTTTGGGCCATCATCTTGGCGCCCCGGGTGCTGAAGCGGTTGGCCTTGAAAAAGAGCTCCTCGTAGTTGCGATAGCTGTAGTGCAGAATGTGGCCGCCAAGCAGGCGGGTTTTAGGGGCTTCAACTTTTGCGTGGCCCAGCGCGTCGCTCCAGGCGGCGTGGCGACGGTGGTAGAGGCGGATGTTGGGATCGGGATACCACCCGCAATGGCGGATCCAGCGGGAGCCGATGAAATTTTTGCGCCAAAATCCGTAAGCCGTGGTCGGATCGTCCAGCGCAAGGCGCTTGATGGCGTCAATCGCCTCCTCGTCCAGCCGCTCGTCGGCGTCAAGGCTTAAGAGCCAATCGTTTCGGGCGTGTTTTGCGGCCACGTTTTTTTGGGGCCCGTCGCCAAGATAGGGCTGGGTTATGACCGTCGCGCCCAGCTCTTTGGCGATCGTGACGGTGGCGTCGCTACTGCCCGAATCGACGACAATAATCTCGTCGCACACCCTCTGGAGCGAAGCGATACATTCGGCGATGTTGTGCGCTTCGTTGAGGGTGATGATATGGCCGGTGATTGTCATGGTCGGCTCCTTTGGGCCAGGCGGTGGCCGACAAAGAGGCCCGTCATCAGGATAAAGAGGGTGTTGCTAAACTGCTTTTGCCAAAGCGGTTCGGTCAAAAAGCCGACAATAAAGATGGTCAGCAAGAGGGTTTTGAGCTCGTGCAGTTCCGAATCGTCTAATTTAAGCCGTCCCAGCCGCCAAAGCATGGCCAACATGATCAAAAAGGCGACGGCCCCTCCCTCGATGAGCGTTTGCAGGTACTGGCTGTGGGCGTGGTGGGTGGCCAGGAACTCCTGCACGAAAGGCGAAAAGCCGTAACTCTCCTTCTTAAGCTGTGCGGCCACTTCGGCGTTGCGCCCGCCCACGCCGCTGCCAAGCAGGGGGTGGTTGGCCACCAGCTCTTTGGCCACGATGTATTGGGCCGCCCGCAGGCCGAGACTGGAGTGAAAGTCGCTTCTATCAAGCTTGCGCAGATCCTCTACGGCCTGGTGCACCCGCTCCTGAAAGGGCGGAACGAGGGCGTAAGCTGTGCCAAAGAGTATAACAGCCAAAAAAGAGATTTTGAGCAGGTTTTTGAGGGTGAGGCGGTAGTGAAGGAAAAAAGCCACAAACATCGCTGCCAAAAAGGCGACCTGCCCCGTGCGCCCTTTGTTGATAAAGAGATTGCCGGTGATGGTGAGAAAGAAAAAGAGCATCAGCCACTTCTCTTTGGCGCTGTAGCGATCGGAGAAGAGACGGTTGAGCAAAATCATCGCCGTCACGGCCAGGTAGACGCTGTAGTCGATATGCATCATGAAGGGGCTGGGGTACTCCGGGCCGTGGCCGCGGATCTGCCAAAGACCGAAAAACATCCCGTAAGAGAGCAGTTCGCTGATCAGCATCCCGCCCACAAAGGCGGTGACGGCCTGCCGGGCTTTGTCGGGGTGATCGATCACGTAGAGCGCGACGCCAAAGAGCGCGGGCCACTCCCAGTAGTATTGGCGCAGGTATTTTAGGCCGTTGGCGATGTCGGGGCTCCATGCGAGTGAAAGTGTGAGGTAGCCTACAAAAGCGACGATCAGCCAGGCCAGGGGCTCTTTGAAAAGCGTACGGATGGTTGTGTCGCGGCGAAAGAGACGGTAGAGAAAATAGAGGATAAAGAGAATGACAAAAAAGGTATCCAACGCCCGGGAGAGCGGCAGCGCGAAGGCAAACAACAGCAAAGCGCCGCCCATCAGGCGGTCGGCGTCAAAGTGAAAAGTTTGGGCCATGGCTCTCCCGTTCTTCTTGAAACTGTTTTATTTTATCCAACCGTGGATAAATCTTTGCTATGATTGGGGCAAAAAACGGTGAAGAGAATGGCAAAAAAGCGGTGGCGGCTCTGGTGGCGGGCTTATGTAAAAGAGCATCACGCCGTCAATACTCTTTGGCGCAACTTCCATGCCGTTGAATCCGGGCGGCTCTACCGCTCCGCCCAGCCTACCCCCCGTCAACTGGAGGCGTGGGTAAGGCGCTACGGTATTAAGACCGTCATCAACCTGCGGGGGCGCTCCCGCTCCTCGGAGGCGGTCTATCGGCTGGAGCGGGCTGTTTGCCGACGGCTGGGGGTGCGGTACGTGGATATGAAGCTGGCTAGCCGCAACCCGGCCGATGTGAAAAAGCTGGCCCGGTTGAAAGAGGTATTTGAGGGCGTCGAATACCCGGCGCTCATACACTGCAAAGCGGGCGCGGATCGAAGCACCCTGGCGGCTGTGCTGTATCGGCATTGGATGATGGGGGAGCCGATAAAAGAGGCCCTTGAAAAAGAGGCGCGCTTTTGGCCCTACGGCTACATGGCCGCCTCCAAGGCGGGGATGATCGGCTTTTTTCTGGAGCGTTTCGCCCGCTCGGGTGAGAAAGATTTGCTGGCGTGGCTGGGAAAGGAGGATCTTCTTGCCATGCGAAGCGCCTTTGCCGCCTCGCGCAAAAGTCGGCTGGTTGATTGGGTGTTTGAAAAGGTGCTCAGGCGGGAGTAGGACGGACTTTTTTTCTCAAGTTACGACGGAAGTTTTTGGCCCGTTTGACGGAGGCATCGGCTTTGAGAGCGGTTTGTAGGGCTCTTGTTTCGTCGATATTGCGGGCTTTGGCGTAGGCTAAAACAACGGTTCGCATCGTCGCTTCATCAATCCAGAGTTTAGAGAAGTTTTTGGGCCCCGCCGCGACGGAAACGGGGCCAAAACGCATCCGATTGACGTCCACCAGCGCAAAGCGCCACCCTTGCGGCGTTTGGCTAATGAGAATATTGCCCTGGGAGTAATCTTTGTGCCAGATCCCTTTTTGGTGCAGTTCGGCCGTAAACGAACCGAAGGCGCGCAAAATCTCCTCTCTTTGGGGGAAGTGAAAATCGCGCAGGGGCTTTTGAAGAGTAAAGTCATGAGGCAGGTATCTGCTGACATAGTAGGAAAAGAGGCGGGTTCCTTCGTTTTTGAGCAAAAAACCGATCGGTTCGGGGGTCGCGACGCCAAGGGAGAGGAGGCGAAGGCCGTTGTGGTAGGAGGCTTCGGCCTTGGTGCGCCGAAAGGCGTACCCCAAACGGCGCAGGAGATTGGGCGGTCGAAAGGCTTTGATGACGTACCCCTCGACCACCCTGATTTCGTTGCGGGCTTTATGAAGGGTTCGGCCCTCGTTGAAGCGCTCAAGCAGGGCGTAAAAGGCCGCCTCGTCAAGGGTTGCCTCGGGGTTTAAAACCAGCCGTTCGCTCATCGGTAGGCCCTTTTGTTGTAAAGATAATCGAGCGTGACGATAAAGGCCAACAGATCTTTTTCGAGCCTCTCATCGTGCGGCGCGGGGTGCAGGGTTTGGCCGTCGAAGGTAAAGGTTTGGGCCTTTTTGCCGGGACGTATGATTGCCAATTTGTCGTGATCTCGCAGGGCGAAGGTGTCGTTGAATTTATAGAGATTGACGGGCCGTTTTTTGTTTGAGAAGATCGAGTGGCCCATGATGGGATAAGTAAAGTCTTTGCCAAGCAGATCGAGCGCCGTGGCCAGCAAATCGGGCTGGCCGGCCAGTATGTCGTAGACGCGCGGTTTGATACCGCCGCCCAGAATCAGCCCCGGGATATGAAAGAGGCGCACGGGGACGATCTCGTTGCCCCAGGTGCGCACGTTGTGGTCGGCGACGATGACGATGACGGTATCTTGCCACCAGGGGCGCTTTTTGGCTTCATTTATAAATCGGCCGATGGCGTAGTCGGCGTATTTGACGGCGTTTTTAACGCCGTGGATCGGCTCGCCGGGAAGGGGGGTGATGCGACCTTCGGGGTAATCGAAGGGGGTGTGGTTGGAGGAGCTAAACATCACCGCGCCAAAGGGTTTGCCTTTTTGCGCCAGGGAATCAAACGTCTCAAGCGCCTTTTCGACCAGATCCTCGTCGCTAACCCCCCAGTTGGCCGTGAAGGCGGGGTTTTTGTAGTCTTTTTGCTCGATCACCCGATCAAACCCGTTGCCCAAAAACCAGGCCCGCATATTGTCAAAGCGGGCGTTGCCGCCGTAGATAAAGAGGGTTTCGTATCCCAAAGGTTTAAGGAGTTTGGCGAAGGTAAAAAAGTCGCTTT
>JAMOMS010000192.1 GCA_027067015.1 Campylobacterales bacterium
GAGTATAGGAAGAAAATGTGGCAAAAAAAGGGCAATCAGCGGTGGTGTGGCCGGCAGGGATTGACAAAAGCGTACCGCCCGGCTTTGGCAAAAAAGGTCAGAGGTGTCCTTGTCGCGCGGGCGATGCGCGCAAGGGCCCGTTTGCGGCGGGGTGAGACAGCCACGAGCATCTCGTAATCCTCGCCGGCGCACGCCATGGATTTGGGCAAAGGTTTTAAAAAGCGAAATCCCAGCCTGTTACGACCGGCCAGACGTGACAGATCGTGAAAAAGGCCGTCTGAAAGATCCATCCCGGCGCGCAAATGCCTGGCGGCCCTGTAGACAAAAGCGCCTCTTAAAACGGGATGAACGAAACGGGAGCGGGGCGAGACCCCACTGCCGCCAAAGAGTCTGCGCAAAGCCTTTGCCGCTCTCCCCGGTGAGCCGGTATAAGCCAGCCAGTCTCCTACCTTTATGCCGTCTCGGCGCAGTGGACGGGGGCAATCGGCCAAAACCGTTACGGAGATCTCCAGCTTTTGGCCCGCCACCGTATCGCCCCCCACGATCCGCACCCCAAAAGTCTTAGCCGTCTCATACAGGCCCTCGGCCAATTCTCTCATCTGCTTTTTTGTCATATCGGGCGGCAGGGCCACGCTAAGAAGCGCGTAGCGGGGTTTGGCGTTCATGGCCACGGCGTCAGAGAGGTTCACCAGCATCGCTTTACGGCCAATCTCATACGGGCTCAGCCACCCCCGCCTAAAGTGCACATCTTCCATAAAAGCGTCCTGGCTCACGCACATATTACCTAATATGGCTCCATCGTCGCCAATCGCTTTGTCAAAACTGAATTGTCGAATGAAATAGGCTTCTTTGTCCATGATACGCGATTATAGCGCAAAGAGTGCCTCCAATGGTAACATTGTCCCATGGCAAAAGCCCGTATACGGGGCGGGTTAAACTCTTTTATAAACTTTCTTTGTATAATTCAAGCATATTGGCGTTTATGCGCCCATGCCAAAAAAAGGATGCGTCTACATGAGTGTACAGATACATAATTATGATGTCGTGATCGTCGGTGCCGGTCTGGCCGGCCTGGCCGCCGCGCGCGAGCTTCAGCGGGCGGGCAAGCGGGTTGCCGTCCTCACCAAACTCCACCCCCTGCGTAGCCACTCCGGCGCCGCCCAGGGCGGTGTCAACGCCGCGTTGGCCGAGGATGACGATATTGAACTGCATATGTTTGACACCGTCAAGGGTTCAGACTACCTGGCCGACCAGGACGCCGTGGAGCTGATGTGTAACAAGGCCCCCGAAACGATCCGCTGGATCGCCAACATGGGCGCGGCCTTCAGCCGAAAAGCCGACGGCACCATCGCCCAGCGCCCCTTCGGCGGTCAGTCCAAACCCCGCGCCTGCTACGCCAAAGACCGCACGGGTCTGACACTGCTTCAAACCATCTACGAGCAGTGCGAGCGTGAAAACGTCACCTTTTTTGACGAGTGGTACGTCGCCGACATCGTCTACCGCGACGGTGTGGTCAGCGGCGCGGTGGCCTACAACATCCGCAACCTTGAGCCGGCCATCTTCGCCGCCAAGGCGGTGATGTTCGCCACCGGCGGTTACGCCCGCTCCTTTAAAATCAGCTCCAACGCCCACGCCAATACCGGCGACGGCCTCTCCATTGTCGCCCGCCACGGCCTGCCGCTGGAGGATATGGAGTTTGTGCAGTTCCACCCCACCGGCCTGGCCGGAAGCGGTATTCTCATCTCCGAAGCGGCCCGGGGTGAGGGCGGACGCCTTTATAACTCCAAGGGTGAGCGCTTTATGGAAAAATACGCCCCCGAAAAGATGGAGCTGGCCCCCCGCGACGTGGTCAGCCGCGCCATTACCAAAGAGATTCTTGAAGGCCGCGGCGTGGGCCCCAACAAAGACGCCGTCGCCATCGACCTGACGCATCTTGGCGAAGAGATCATCATGGAGCGCCTCCCCGAACTGCGGGATCTTGCCATCACCTTCCTGGGACAGGACATGATCAAAGAGCCCATCCACATCGCCGCCACGGCCCACTACTCCATGGGCGGCATTCCCGTGGATATTGACGGCCATGTGCGCAAAAATCCCGACGAGATCGTTCGCGGCTTCTACGCCGCCGGCGAGTGCGCGTGTGTCAGCGTACACGGCGCCAACCGTCTGGGCGCCAACTCTTTGCTTGAAGCCCTCTTCTTCGGTCGCCACGTGGGCAAACATATTGCCGAAGACCTCGACAACAACCTCTTTGAAGAGCCCAAAGTAAGCGAAGCCGACGCTCAGACCATGCTGGATGAGATCGCCTTCTGCCTCAACAACAACGGCGACGAGCGCGTGCCCGAGCTTCGCAAGGAACTGCAAGAGAGCATGACCGCCAACGCCGGTGTCTTCCGCACCGAAGAGACCATGCTCAAACAGCGCGAGATTCTCAAAGACCTGCGGGCCCGCTACAAAAAGATCCGCATCGACGACAAGAGCAAAACCTTCAACACCGACCTTCAGGAAGCGATCGAGTTTGGCCATATGCTCGATTACTCCACCTTCATCGTCGAAGGGGCCATCGCCCGCAAAGAGAGCCGGGGCGCGCACTACCGGGAAGATTACCCCACGCGAGACGACAAAAACTTCCTCAAACACACCTTCGCCACCATGGACAAGGAAGGCAACGTCTCCATCGGATACGCCGATGTCACCCTTGGCAAATTCGAGCCGCAAGAGCGAAAATATTAAGGATTGGGTATGAGCACTGAACGCATCACAAAAAAGATCACTTTCAAAACCTTCCGCTTCAACGCGGAAACCGACTACCTGCCCTACTTTAAGACCTATGAGATGGAAGTGGGCAAGGATGAGCTGGTTCTGGACATTCTCAACCGCATCAAATGGGAGTTTGACGGCAGTTTCAGCTATCGCCGAAGCTGTCGCCACGGCATCTGCGGCGCCTGCGCCATCAAGGTCAACGGCAAGCCGGTGCTTTCTTGTAAACAAAACGTCTGGGAACTGCTGGAGATTTTCAAAACCGACACCCTTTTACTTGAGCCCCAGAACAAAGGGCGCGCCGTCAAAGATATGATTATCGACCGAAGTGATTTCTGGGAAAAGCACGCCAAACTCAAACCCTACCTTGAGGCCGAGATTGACGAGCATCCCGAAGAGGAGATCCGCGTCTCGCCCAAAGAGGCCGAAGCCCTGCTGGAGGCCGACTACTGTATCCAGTGCGGCAGTTGTTACTACGCCTGCCCCGTGGTGGAGGTTAACGAAGAGTATTTCGGCCCCGCGCAGTTTGCCAAAGCCTACCGTTTCAACGCCGACGTGCGCGACAACGCCAAAACCGAGCGCCTGGAAAAGGTACGGGAGATGGGCCCCGGCGTATGGGATTGCGTGAAGTGTATGGAGTGCGCCGAAGCGTGCCCCAAAGATGTCAATCCCATTGAAAAGATCACCAAGCTCCACAATCAACTCTTTGAAGAGGGGCTGGCGCAAGATAATGTGGCCACCCGCCACGCCGTGGGCTTCAAACACTCCATCGTCAAACACGGCATTCTTGACGAAGGGGAGCTGGTGCGCTACTCCGAAGGTAATATCGGCGTGCTCAAACACCTGCCCGAAGCCATCGCAATGTTCAAAAAGGGCAAGATCATCATGCCCTGGAATATGCCCAAATCCAAAAATCTCGACGAGATCCAGACCCTGGTCAAATCCTCGTCGAAAGTCAAATTTTAAGGGGGAACGACAATGGCAGAACTCAAATACGCACTCTATACCGGATGTACGGCACGGGAGTCTACCCCCGAACTACTGATGTCGACCCTCGCGGTCGCCGAAAAACTGGGCATTGAACTGGTACTGCTTGATGAGGCGAGCTGTTGCGGCGCCAGCCACTTGCAGGATTTTGACGATTTCCTCTCCCTGGTGCTCAACGCCCGCAACATCTGCTACGCCGAAAAGCTTGAACTGCCGATGATTACCATCTGTAACACCTGCCAGCTCAACACCGCCATGACCAAAGAGCGCCTCGATAACGACGACGACCTCAAATCACAGGTCAACGAGAAGCTGGCCGAAGTGGGTCTGGAGTACAAAGGCACCAGCAGTGTCCGCCACTTTTTGTATGCGCTGATTGACGATTACGGCCTGGACAAACTGGCCGAAAAGGTGGAAAAACCCCTCAGTGACTTCAACGTAGCCGCGTTCTACGGATGTCACAATATCCGGCCCAGCCACCTGCACACCGAGCAAAACGGCAGTGAAGAGAACCCCTACAACCCCACCTCTCTTGATCGGCTCATTGAAGCGCTTCAGGGCAAAAGCGTTGACTATGAGAGCAAAAACAAGTGTTGCGGCTTCCACGCCGACTTGCAGGCCCCCAAAACGGCCAACCGCCTCACGGGTACAGCCCTGCTGGACGCCATGGACAACGACGCGGACATGATGGTAACCCCTTGCCCCCTCTGTCATCTGAACATGGATGTCAAGCAACACGCCGTAGCCAAAGAGATGGGACGCGACATCGCCATGCCGGTTCTGCACCTTCCCCAGCTCATCGGCCTGGCACTGGGTATTGAGCCCCAAAAACTCGGCCTTCAACACAACGTCGCTGACGTAACATTTGTTTAATATGACTCACTACATGGGCAAAGCCCATGTAGTGGCAGGGACTACCGTCCCCTGCACCCCTCTAAAGCTACGAAAACTTTGTTTTCGGGAAGATAGTGCTTGCACTATCGGAAAATCTAACATAGTAAACTGAACATCTTCAACCCGTATTTCTTATTATATTCTTAATCAGTTGATCAATTCAGAGAAAATTTATCTCATTTAACCGCAATTTGCTACAATACTTCCAAACCAAATTCAAAAAGGAGGCACTATGCCCAAGATTAACCGATATGTCGACATCGACACCGTAGAACGCGAAGCCAAAAAAGATTACATCGACCGCCACTCCCCCTTCATTCACTGTGAAAGCAGTGCGAAAGCGGGCGAGAAGTTTGCCGTCACCGTCAAAATGGGTAACGAATACAGCCACCCGGATGATTTTGACCACTACATCGCCTATATTCAACTCTTCAACGGCGAAACCCTGCTGGCTCAGGCCAACTTTACCCCCGGTGCCCTGGGCAACCAGAAAAGCCACGCCGAAGTAACTTTTAACATCATTCCTACCGGCAATAAGCTCAAACTGACCGCCATGGCCTACTGCACCAAGCACGGACTATGGGAGAGCGATCCGGTCGAAGTGACCGTCGAAGGCTAACTTGTTAAAGAGCGGCTTTGGCCGCTCTCTTTTTCTCACAAAATTTAACCCCTTTTTAACCCCATTTCACCTACACTTAGGGCCATGAATCGGCTTTACAACGCGCTACAACTCAAACGGCTCTACCAGCTTAAACAGATGGGTTTTGCCTATACCCCCCTTGTGCAACCCAAACAGGCCGCAACCACCACCCTGCCCGACTCGCTTGATGCGCTTAAAGAGATGGTCAAGCAGTGCCAACTCTGCGCTTTGAGCAAAACGCGCACCAAGGCGGTCTTTGGCGAGGGCAACCCCCATACCCCCCTGATGTTCGTGGGTGAAGGGCCCGGGGCGAGCGAAGATCTCTCAGGCCGCCCTTTTGTGGGCAGAGCCGGCGAGCTTTTAACCCGCATGATCGAAAACGTGCTGGAGATTCCCCGCAGTGAGATCTACATTGCCAACATTGTCAAATGCCGTCCGCCCAACAACCGCGTTCCCACCCCCGAAGAGGCACACACCTGCCTGCCCTACCTGCAAAAGCAGATTGCCCTGATACGTCCCCGAATTATCGTGGCGTTGGGGGCCACCGCCTACCACTACTTAACAGGCGATAAAAAGGGCATTACAAAAGTTCGCGGCCGGCTGATTGAGATGGACGGGTACACACTACTGCCAACCTACCATCCCAGCTATCTTCTGCGCAACCCCTCGGCCAAAAAAGAGGCTTACCACGATATCCTGCTTGTAAAGGAACTGTTATGAAACTGCATCGACTCCTCCTGGGCGGAGCGCTCGCTCTGACATTGTGGGCACGGGAACTCTCACCCATCCCCCTTCCCCATATGGAGGTGATAGACCTTGATCCTGTTGACTATACCCCGGCGGAGCTGATTATCATGGCCCAACAAGGAGAGGTCTTTTCCTTCCTGGCAAAGAGCAAAGCCGCCGACAATCCCCAACTCCTCTCTTTAAGAGATGAGATTACGGCCCAACTGGGCTGGCAGAAGAGCGCTCTCCCCCTTCTGGTACCATCCGATATACAGGGCTTCAAAGTCGCCCTGACCGCCGACCCCAGGCGGCTGGGACACTACTACCGCAAAATCACCCAAACCCTCCTGGGCTACCTGACCGCCAGGGCGATCCCTTTTGAGCTGAAAGTCATCCCCGTCAATAGCCAAGAAGAAAATTTTGCCCAAACCGTCAGCCAACTGAGTGACAGCTATGACCTGATTATCGCTCCCGTGACGGAAGAGAACGCCTACAACCTGTGCGAATCCGTCACATCGGGAACCGTCTATATTCCCACCCTCAACGCCCAACGCCTCACATGCGCCAACCCCCACCTTTTTTTCGGCGGCATCGACTATGACGAGCAGTTGCGCCTGCTGGCCCAAAAAGCGATGGAACATCCCGAGAAGCCGGTTTTTGTCGTCTCGGACCGTTCAACTCTTTCTCAACGCCTTGGCGAAGAGTCCCTAAGACTGCTTCCTGACGCGCGCACCGTCAACCTCGGCAAAGGGCGCTACTTCAAACCCCTGATCATGGCAAATGAAGATCTCAACACCTCCGTAACCCTCACCCATACCCCCGTGGTCAAAACATCTCTTTTTCTTTCCCAGATGACTCTGGCTGATATGCACCCCGATCTCATTCTAAGCACCCAGCTCAACTACTCCCCCAAACTGCTCACCCTTACGCAGTTTCAGGACAGGGAAAATATGCTCATAGCCAGCGCTATTGGAGAGATTGACCCCAAAATCGACGAAACCATCGCATTAATCGGCGGCGAAACCCGCTACAACTGGCTGAACTACGCCGTTACAGCCGGTGTCGACGCCTTTCTCGCCAAGGCGAACGCTCTTGCGCGTGTCACCGACACGCCTTTGCAAAACAACGGACTTTTCTACACCACGCACCTTTATGAAGCGGGACGTTTCAGCTTTCACCCCGTCGAGGTAACGCCTTCAGTAGCGCAAGAACCGGCTCAGGAATCTTTCCCACTCTACCGTTAGCCAGGTAAGCCAAAAGGACCCTGGCCTGGAAAATTGGTTCATCTTTTAGCCAAACCGTCTGCCAGAAAATTACGGAAGCCTTTTTAATGGCTTCCACCTCTGTTGTCACCTCCAGTACATCTCCCAGTGACGCGCTTTTAAAAAAGTCCGCCTCAATCCGACGCAGAACAAAAAAACCGCTCTTGCTGTGCGGCGATAACCCTTTGGAAAAAAAGAGCTCCGACCGCGCCCTCTCACAAAACTTCAGATAGTTGGCATGGTAAACAATACCGCCGGCATCTGTATCCTCGTAATAGACCCGTATTTTCACTCCACAACCTTTAATAGTTGATAGAGAGATAAATATCGGTGGTGGTTTTATTGTTGCCCACTTCCGGAACGGGGTTGTCGTCATTGACGAAACGATAAACCCATTTAAGAGAGATCATACCGTTGATGGGCATCTCCACACTCAAGCGAAGGCGTGAAAGCCAATCGGCCTCGGGGTTGGCCAAAGAGGGCATATAGAATATATCCACCCCCACAATCAACTCTTTGATCAGCAAAACCCTGCGCAGGTGATCCTCGGCCGAGATGCCCACAAAAGCTGAGCTGTATTCGTTGCTTTCAATTCTCTCT
>JAMOMS010000193.1 GCA_027067015.1 Campylobacterales bacterium
AGGAGGATTTCGGCAAAGGGGAAGAGGGTGAGAGCGTGTTGCTGGAGTTTGTCAGCGCCAACCCTACCGGCCCCTTGCATATCGGTCACGCCAGGGGCGCCGTATGGGGCGATGTGCTGGCCCGCGTGGGGGCGCACGTGGGCAAGAAAATCGCGCGTGAATACTACATCAACGACGCGGGCAACCAGATCTACCTGCTGGGGCTTTCGGTCTATCTGGCCGGCAGGGAGCATTTGGGGCTGACGGTAACGTGGCCCGAGGAGTATTACCGGGGCGAGTATATTGTCGATCTTGCCAAAAAGGCGGTCGATACGCTGGGTACAGCGATGTTTGAGGATGAGAAGAAGATTCCCGAGCTGGCCGACTGGGCCAAAGAGGAGATGATGGCCCTTATTAACGACAACCTGGCCGAAGCGGGGATCTTCTTTGACCATTATGTCAGTGAAAAGTCGCTCTACGCGCGCTGGGACGAGGTGTTTGGCAAGCTGAAAGAGCGTAACGCCGTGTACGAGCAGGATGGCAAATGGTGGATTCGCTCTACCGAGCACGGTGACGAGAAGGACAGGGTGGTGGTGCGCGAGGACGGCCGGCCCACCTACCTGGCCGGCGATATTATCTACCACTATCTCAAATTCGAGCGGGGGTATGACCGCTACATCAACATCTGGGGGGCCGACCACCACGGCTATATTGCCCGGGTCAAGGCGGCTATCGCCTTTTTCGGTCACGATCCCCAGCGGCTGGAGATCATTCTTTCGCAAATGGTCTCGTTGCTTAAAAACGGCGAGCCCTACAAAATGAGCAAGCGGGCGGGGAATTTTATTCTCATGTCCGACATTGTCGAAGAGATCGGGGCGGATGCCCTGCGCTTTGTCTTTTTGACCAAAAAGAGCGACACCCATCTGGAATTTGACGTGGAGGATCTGAAAAAAGAGGACAACTCCAACCCCATCTACTACATCAACTATGCCCATGCCCGGGTCTTTTCGCTCTTTGAAAAGGCGGGGGTCGATCAGCCGGCGGTCTTTGACGAGTCGCTGGAGGGGTTGGACGAGACAGCTTACGACCTGCTCTTTAGTGCCCTGTTACTGCCTGAAGTGCTGGTAGACGCGTATGAGAGCCGCCAACTGCAAAAGATAACCGAGTACCTTCGCAACTTGGCGGGGATGTACCATAAATTCTATTACGATCACAAAATTGTCGGCACGCCCAATGAGCGCAAACTGCTCAAGCTCTCGGCGGTGACGGCTCTCTCTTTGCGGGTGGGGTTGCGCCTGCTTGGCATTGAAGCGGCCAAAAAGATGTAAAAAAGGAACGCTTTTTGCTACAGCTTTTTGCGAAAGAGCCCCGCTGTTAGTTAGCTTGCAATCGTTCCGGTCAATGCGGGGCTCTTTTTTCAAGAACGCATCCCAAACATCTCCATCACCGGCAATGGCCCGTAAAGGGTATCAATAGAACAAAAAAATATAGTCAAATTTGGCTTTTTGATGTTGCGGGTGGACTCTTTATGGGCCACCCTGACAGGCGGAGCGATTTTGCCCCCTCTCTTTGTTGCTTCTCTTTGATGTAGGACAAGGCTACGCCTGCGTTGAAGCGCCGCGAGAGGAAACAAAATCGCTTCCGTTACCGGCACTGGAGATATTTGGGACGGGTTCTAATCGCGCTTTGTTACGCCTCTTTCTTTCCCAAAGACTCCAGAAACTCTTCCAGATTGTAGCGGGCCCTGTATTCAGGTACCATCAGGTGCACCATGATCTCTCCCAGATCAATCACCGTCCACTGTTCCCCCTCTTCGACGGCGAAGAAGTGCTCCCCTTCGGGTTTGAGCTTTTCTTTGAGGTAATCGAGCAGGGCCAGGGTGTGTTTGTCGCCGAGTGTGGTGGCGATAACGACATACTGGGCCAGATACTCTTTGTCATGCAGGTCAAAGACCTGAATATCTTCGGCCTTCTTCTCATCCAGAAGGCGGATAATGCGTTCAATACGTGAATCGATGGTGGTGGACAAACCGGCTCCTTCACTTTTTAGATAGTACTTTAGCACACTTTCGCGAATAACGGCGGGAATCGCCCGCGGATCCAGCCTGTTTCGCAGGCTTGTCGAACTGACCGGCACCGAGACGTTGAGGCGTATAAAGCCTTCGGGAACGGCGATGCCGTCACGGTCGGCCACGACCCAGGTGACCAGCTTGTCAAGGGCCTCAAACCCGTGCCACGCTCTCAAACCGGCCAGGTTGTCCGCCCCGACAATGAGGTAGAGCGTCTCATACCGGGGTTTGAGCGCCCGGACGGTCTCAAGGGTATAGGAGGGGCCCGGGCGTGTGAGCTCCATGTCGCTGACCGTGATGCGTTTGTCAAAAGCCGTCATGGCCTTCAGCCACGCCAACCGCTTTTGGGGCGGGGCGGCGTGGGCGTTTTTAAAGGGGCTGAGCCTGGCCGGCATGACAATCAGCTCTTCGATGGGCAGTTGGGCCAGGGCCGCTTTCATGACGGCTTCGTGTCCGATATGGGGCGGGTCAAAACTGCCCCCGTAGAGGGCTGTGCTGTGTGCTTGTTTCATTTAAAGGGGATTATACAGTCGGTTTGATAAAATCCCGTTAATTTTCAAGGAGGGGACGTGGCACTCAATATCGCGATCAACGGATTCGGGCGAATCGGCCGGGCGGTGGCCCGCCTGACGGCCGGCCGGGACGATGTGAACCTGGTGGCGGTTAACGATCCGGCCGATCCCAAAACGCTGGCCTATCTTCTGCGCTACGACTCGGTGCACGGGCCGTTGGATGTGCCGGTGACGCTGGAAGAGCGGAGTCTGGTTATAGGCGCTCAACGGGTGGCGCTTAGTCGTGAGAGGGATCCGCAAAATCTCTACTTCGCCGACGCGGGGGCGGATGTGGTGCTGGAGTGCAGTGGCCGCTTTCTGACAACCGATGCGGTCTCGCACCATATCAAAAAGGGGGCCAAGCGGGTCATTCTCTCAGCGCCCGCCAAAGATGAGACCCCCACCTACGTCTTTGGCGTCAACGCCCACGCCTACAAGGGAGAGCCTGTCATCTCCAACGCCAGCTGTACCACCAACTGCCTGGGGCCGATCGCCCGGGTGTTGGATGAGGTGTACGGCATTGAGAGCGGGTTGATGACCACCATCCACGCCTATACCGGCGGCCAGAGCCTGATGGACGCGCCCGCCTCTTCGGATCTGCGCCGTTGTCGGGCCGCCGGTGTGAATATGATTCCCACCACCACCCACGCCGCCGAGGCGATCTACAAGGTGCTTCCCGCCCTTAAAGGCAAACTCCACGGCCGCAGTGTGCGGGTGCCCACCCCCGACGTGTCGCTGATGGATCTGAACCTGGTGTTAAAGCATAAGACCGACGCCGAGGCGCTGAACCTTCTTTTTTTGGAAAAGAGTGTCGGCGAGCTGGCGGGGATCGTGGGGGTGGATGAGACGCTGGGGGTCAGCCAGGACTTTTGCGGCGATCCCCGCAGTGCCGTGATCGCCGCCGATCTGACCCAGGTGATCGGCGGGCGGATGGTCAAGATCATGGCCTGGTACGACAATGAGTGGGGCTATGCCAACCGCCTGATCGAAATGGCCCTGCACATTATGCGTTAAAGAAAGTTATGGCAAAATTTTTTACAAAATTTTTTTAAAGGATTTCAATGAGACTCCTTTCCATTAAAGATTTGGATCTTGCCGGTAAGAAAGTTTTTATCCGATGCGATTTTAACGTGCCGCTGGACGAGTTTGGCAACATCACCGACGACCGCCGCATCCGCGCGGCTTTGCAGACCATTCGCTACTGTCTTGATCATGAGTGCGCCGTGATTTTGGCCAGCCACATGGGGCGCCCCAAAGGGAAGGTAGACCCCAAATTTTCCCTGGAGCCGGTGGCCAAACGCCTGCATGCGCTGTTGCACCAGGAGATCACCCTGGCCAAAGACGTGGTGGGGCCTGACGCCACGCAAAAAGCCCAGGCGCTTCAAAGCGGGGAGATTTTGTTGTTGGAGAATGTCCGCTTCGAGCCGGGTGAGACCAAGAACGACCCGGAGCTGGCCAAAAAGATGGCCGACATGGCGGAGTTTTACATCAACGACGCCTTCGGCGTCAGTCACCGGGCCCACGCGTCGGTCGAAGCCATTACCCGCTATTTTGACGAAGCCCACAAAGGGGCGGGCTTTTTGCTCCAAAAAGAGGTCAAGTATTTCCACAAACTGCTCAAAAAACCGACCCGCCCCTTCATGGCCATCGTGGGCGGCTCCAAAGTCTCGGGCAAGCTGGAAGCGCTTATCAACCTCCTGCCCAAAGTGGACAAGATGGTGATCGGCGGGGCGATGGCCTTTACCTTCTGGAAAGCCAGAGGCTATGAGGTGGGCAAGTCGCTGGTGGAAGATGACCTGCTTGATGACGCGCGCCACATCATGGACGAGGCCAAGCGGCTGGGGGTGAAATTCTACCTGCCGGTTGACTTTGTGGTGGCCCCGGAATTCAAAGAGGACGCGCCGGTTAAATATGTCACCTTCCAGGAGATTCCCAAGGATTGGATGGGGCTGGATATCGGCCTGGCCTCCACCCGCCTTTTCCGCGAGGCGCTCAGTGACGTGCAGACCATTTTGTGGAACGGGCCGATGGGGGTGTTTGAGATGGACAAATTCGCCAGGGGCAGTAACAAACTGGCCAACTACGTGGCCGAAAGCTACGCCACCAAAATTATCGGCGGCGGCGATACGGCCGATCTGATCCAGCGGGTGGGCGTGGATGACGAGATGACCTTCATCTCTACCGGCGGCGGGGCCAGCCTGGAATTGCTGGAGGGCAAAAACCTGCCCGGCATCGCGGCGCTGGAAGTACCGGGTGATGACGATGCGTAAGATCCTGGCCGCCAACTTTAAAACCAACCATACCCGTGCCTCCACCCGCGCCTATGTCAAGGCGCTGGACGAGGGGATGGGGGCGATGGGGTATGAGGGAGAGGTGTATCTCTTTCCGCCCGCCACGGCGCTGGATCGTTTTGAAACCGCCAACGACATTCGCGTCGGCGCCCAGAACGCCTACCCCACCGTCAAGGGCTCCTTTACCGGCGAGATCGGTCTGGAGCAGTTGGAGGAGTTTGGGATTGAGACGGTACTGCTGGGCCACAGCGAGCGGCGCCATCTGCTGGGAGAGAGCCAATCGTTTATCGCCAACAAATTCGCCTGGTTCAAAGAGCGGGATTTTAGAATCATTTACTGCATCGGCGAGCCGCTGGAGGTGAGAGAAGAGGGGGACGAGGCGGTCCGCCGCTACCTGGTAGAGCAGTTTGAGGGGATCGACACCTCTTACGAGAAGCTCATTTTGGCCTACGAGCCGGTCTGGGCCATCGGCACCGGCAAAACCGCCACCCCGGAGCT
>JAMOMS010000194.1 GCA_027067015.1 Campylobacterales bacterium
TGAAACGACCCACGCCCAAATCAAACAGCTTTGCGACGCCCCCCTTCTTTACGGCGGCAGTGTCAAACCGGCCAATATCGCCGACATCCTCACCGTTCCCGGTTGCGACGGGGCGCTGATCGGCACGGCGAGCTGGGAGGTCGAAAGCATGCTGGCTATGCTTTCGCAGGTAAAAGGTTAAAAGTAAAAGGTAAAAGGTGCAGTGGGGCGGGCCGGTCGGCAAGGAGCAGAGTTATCGGTTTGCCCTTCGTATCGTAAAGCTTTGTAGGTGGTTGCAGGCTGAGCAAAAAGAGTTTGTTTTAAGCAAACAGCTTTTGCGTTGCGGAACCGCCATCGGCGCGTTGATTCATGAGGCGGAGTTTGCCCAGTCACGAGCCGATTTTATCAACAAACTGCAAGTTGCGCTTAAAGAGGCGAATGAAACCAAATATTGGTTGATGCTTTTGCGCGATTCAAATCTTTTGAATGATAAAATGTATGAAAGCATTCGGCCCGATATCGAGGAGCTTTTGAAACTCCTTGTCTCGTCTATCAAAACATTGAAAGATAAAAGTTAAAAAGCGAAGCGGTTTTCCAAACCTTTTACTTTTTACCTTTTATCTTTTACATTAAGAAAAGGATTTTCTATGATCATGCAAGGCAAACGGGGCCTCATCGTCGGGGTCGCCAACAACAAATCAATCGCTTACGGTATCGCCAAGGCGTGTAGAGAGCAGGGGGCCGAGCTGGCGTTTACCTACTTAAACGACGCGCTCAAAAAGCGGGTGGAGCCCATTGCCAAAGAGCTTGGCAGTGATATGGTGTATGAGCTGGATGTAAGTAAACCGGAGCATTTCGAGGCGCTGGCCGAGGCGCTCAAAGAGAAGTGGGGCACGTTTGATTTTATTGTCCACGCCGTGGCGTTCGCGCCCAAAGAGGCGCTCTCCAATCCTTTTGTGGAGACCACCCGCGAAGCCTTTGGGGTGGCGATGGATATTTCGGTTTATAGTCTTATTGAGCTTTCGCGTTATATGTTACCCATGCTGAATGAGGGGGCCTCCATCGTAACACTCAGCTACCTGGGCGCGGAGAAGTATATTCCCAACTACAACGTCATGGGTGTGGCCAAGGCGGCGCTGGAAGCCTCCGTGCGCTACCTGGCCGCCGATCTGGGACCGCGCAAGAAGATCCGCGTCAACGCGATCAGCGCCGGGCCCATCAAAACCCTGGCCGCCAGCGGGATCGGGGATTTTCGCTTTATTCTCAAATGGAACGAGGCCAACGCGCCGCTTCGCAACAACGTGACCATTGAAGAGGTGGGCAACAGCGCCATGTTTTTGCTCAGTCCCCTGGCCTCCGGTATCACCGGCGAGGTGCTCTATGTCGATGACGGCTACCATATGATGGGTATGGCCGCCGTGGATGAGGACGAGAACGGCAAAGCGGTTCTCAACTGGGACAAGCTGAATCAAAAATAAAAAATGAAAGCAGTTTTTTCTCTTTAAAAGCGTTAACCAAAGAAACAAAAGGTAAACAAAAGGTAAACGGTTTAAGTAGGCGTTAAGGCCAGCGTGTGTTATAATGCCGCCTGCAAGCTAACTTAAAACAACCTAAGGAGTAGGTATGAAATTCGCAAAACTGAGCCTCGCGGCGCTGATGGCACTGGGTGTCAGCGCGTTCGCAACCGACGTCAAAGTTGACGGCGACGTTAAAGTTTATTACGGCACCAACGATGCCGACGCATGGCACGGCGCGCTTTTGCCCCATCCCAACAACGTCCAAGATGACGGCACCACCGGCGGCGATCTGTTCGGTAAACACAACTCTTACGCCAACGCCGCTTTCCGCATCGGCCTGACCGCCAATGATATGCCCGCCGGTCTGACCGGTCGCCTGAGCCTGACCTATCTGGATACGTTCGGTCTGGAAGATAGCATTGTTAACGATACCTGGGCCGGTAACGGCGTCGGCGCTTCTGTTTGGTTTGACGAAGCCAACTTGAAAGCGACGCTGTTTGACAAAACCACTGTTATCGCCGGTCGCCAATATCTTGATACTCCGCTGGTCTTCAGCGAAAAGTGGAACATCGCGGCCAACAGCTATGACGCGGCGGTTGTGGTTGATCAGCACATCGAGAAAACCGCGCTGGTTGCCGGTTGGATCTGGCGCTCCAACATCAACGGCGGTGCGACTGTTCAAGGCAATGACCGCCTCAACAACACCCTGCACGGTCTGGCCCCCGACGCTTTCCCCGCGGCGACTCAAGAGTCTGCGTTTGACAACTACTTTGATACGTTCGGCAAACACGGCGCGTACGCGGTCGGTGCCGTTACCAGCCTGATTCCCATGACCACCGCGCAAGCATGGTACTACAACGTTGACAGCGTAGCCGACGCATACTGGCTGCAAGCCGATATTACGCCTGATCTTGGCGGCGGCGCGAAACTGACCTTTGGCGGACAGTTTGCCGGTACCCAGGTTAGCGGCGGCAATGAGGACGCGACTGTCTGGGCTGTCAAACTGGGCGGAGATTTCAACGGCTTGAAGCTGAGCGCGGCTTACTCTTCTGTTGATAAAGGTGATCTGGGCTTTGCCAACGTCGGCGGCGCGCAATCCAAACTCTACACCGAAGCGTGGTGGAACTACGGTTATGTTTCCGCGCCCGATACCGACGCGGTCAACGTAACGGCTGAGTACAGCTTTGCCGACATTGCCGACTTTGGCGCGTACTATACCGCGACCGACAGCAACGGTCAAAACCGCGACCTGACCGAGTTCGCTCTGACTGTCGGCAAAAACTTCGGCACGTTCGATACCATGCTGGCTTACGTCTACACCGATGCCGAAGATCAAAACAACGACGACAGCTACAACACCCTGCAAGTCTACCTGACCTACAACTTCTAATCATTCGGAAGTTTGGGTATTTTGGGCCGCGCTCCTTCGGGAGGCGGCCTTTTTTTATGGCCGATGGGGTATAATCGGTTTTAAAAAAGGGTTGCCGATGAGAGGATGGATGGGGTTGCTTTTGGCCGTGACACTGACGGCGGGGCAGTACGCGACGCTCAAAGACGGGACGGTCATTATATTAAAAGATGACGGGACGTGGGAGAGGGTAACGCCGCAAAAAAGCGTACCCAAAGTTGGTCAACCCCAAGCCGACAACGCCCCGGCGCAGGAAAAGGTCCAAACGCAACAGAGCGAAAAAGCCGTCGATCCCCTGACTGCCCGTTATGCCCAGCGCCTGCAGGGGGTATGGCGAAGCGGTGACGGCAAAGAACGGTTGGAAATTTCGGGTAAACGGGCTCTTTTCGTTTCGGGGCGCACCCGCAGGGGCGGGCCTTTTGAGATTGAGAAGATCGACGCGCAAAAAGGGGCCTTTACGCTGGTGATCGGCGAGACGGAGAGGGTGGGGAAATTCGCCTTCGGCGGTATGCGGCGCCGGTTCGTTTTTGAGGGTGCCGACAAGCTGGTGGACCCTGAGGGCGGGCTGTTGCCCGTTACGTTACAGCGTCAAAAACGGTAGGTCGTATGGGGCTTTTGGGGCGCAAACTTCTCTATATTGTGGGGATGCTTCTGCTCATCTCTCTCATCTCTTTTTTGGCGGTGCACGCGGCGCCCAACTCCTTTTTTGCCGCGGGGGAGCTCAACCCCAATATCGATAAAGAGGCCATTGCCCATCTCAAGGCGGTCTACGGGCTGGATAAACCGTTGTGGGAGCAGTATTTGCGGTGGATCTGGGCGTTGTTGCACCTGGATTTTGGCCTCTCTTTTGCCAGCGGCAAG
>JAMOMS010000195.1 GCA_027067015.1 Campylobacterales bacterium
AAGGTTTCGGTCAAAAGCCCGTCAATCCGGGAGCGGACGATACAGTTGTTTTCGGTCGGCTCAATGTGAATATCGCTGGCGCGTGCCTGGATGGCGGTTTTAAGAATAAGCTCAATGAGTTTTAAAATCGCGGAAGACTCGCCCGCCTCCGCGGCGGAGGTACTTAGACTAATTTCGTCGCGGATCTCTGTGATGAGTCCTTTGATATTGTCGTTTAGCAGGAGTTTATCCAGGTGGTATTTCACCTGGCTGGGTACAGCGACTATAACATTCATGGGTTTTCTGGGGAAGAGTCGCTGGACGTTTTCGATGGCGTTGATATCTACCGGGTCTTTAAACGCCACAAGAATACTTAAATCTTCTTCCCTTAACGGCAAGGCGCCAAATTTTTCCAGTTTTTGAATGGGCAGTTTTGCCGAGAGTTTGAGATCAAGATCGATCTCATCCAGATCCAAAAACTGATAATCCAGCTCCTTGGCAAAATATCTTAAAAAATTCTTAAAATGAAACTGGTTGCCGTCTTCTTCAATCTCTTCAAGCGTCACGATCCCGCTTTTGAGTTTTTCGGTCAAAAACGGGTAGAGCTGTTCCTCATTGAAAAGTTTGTTGTCAATGAGTGATTTAAGAGTCACCTGTTTGAGTTTTTTTACCTTTTGCAGGAGTGTTATTTTTTCGGGCGTTATGACACCCGCATCTTGCAATAGTTGAAGAATTTTTCCAGCCATATAAATCCCTTACCAGTAACGATGGGTTTTAATCAGTTTACCGTCAAGATACTCTTGCAAAATCATATGCTTGCCTTTGCTGTATGTTTCCAAATAGAGTTTATAACTTTTTTTCGGGTTGTGCCGGTCGGTAAGCAAATAGGCGTTGTTCTTCTTGGTATATTGGTTTTTTGTGATCATGTCAAAAACAATGGAAAGCACATAATCGGTTTCGGGTAGACGAATGGCGGTAAGATCCAGACCGTCGAGCAATTTTTGGTAAAGCATCTTCTTTTGTAACAAAATTGTGGCGAAATAGGTAGCGTTTTTTCGCTCTGTCGGTGTGTATCGCAGGGCGGTCATGGGGACGGCCAGTCGATCGATATAATCAGAGTGCAGGCAGGAAAAGGCGTAGAGCATAATAAAATTGCCCTCTTTTTTGTAACGGTTAAAGTAGCGTAATCCCCAGTTACACGCCTCTTTGTAACGCTCTTTTTTATAAAGCCGTAACATCTTTTCCAACGGCGCTTCGCCTGCGTGTAGATGAACGGACGCGTAAAGCGCGATGGTGAAAACAAATATGATGCGTCTTACCATGATGAAGCCTCGATCATCTCAAGATAAGCCCTGATTTTTTTGGATGAGTATTGGTTCAGATAGGTTCTAAGGGCGTTGACGGCATCCTCTTTTTGCCTGAGGGCCACTTTGGCTTTGGCAAAAAGGAGCCAGCTTGTCTCATTACCCGGGTCAATGGAGTTGGCGATGATACTCCAGCGAACGGCCTCTTTGTAATTTCCTTTTTGATAAAAACTTTGGGCGATGTAAGTGGCCAACTTGGGATCTTTGGATTGGTTAAAACGCTGAATAAGCGTGTTGAGCGTGTTGTTTGTTTTATGGGTATGAATAATGAGGCTTTTTGATGCTGATGTTGCGGAAACAACGGCGGCTGTATTGACCTGTTTGGGCTTTTTTGCGACCGGTTTGACAGCGGACGGCGCTATGTCTCTTTTTTTCTGCACGGTTTTGCGTGCTTTTGCCGGGGGGTGAGGTGATGTGGATGAGGAGCTTTTGTTTCGCAAACGCTTTTGTAAATCTTCCAAAAAGGCCAAATCGGGAGAAATCGGTGTGGGTGAAGCGATCGGTTTTGCTTTTTTCTTAGGGATGGGCGGTTGCGGTGCGGAGGGCATGGGACGAGGCGGTGTTTGTTTTTGGACTGCAGGCGCGGATGGCGCCGGTTTGGTTGATAGGGCTTGTTTTTGGATATGATGAATTTGTTGCTCTTTTGTTTGAGAGTGTTTGGACATAAAATAGTACACACCCGCACCGCCTAAAAGTAAAACACCGCCCAAAACGGTCGGTAAAACCTTTTTTTTCAACCGGTAACGTCGCCATGCCTGTTCCAACGCTTCTATATCATGCATGGATATACCCCAGTTTTAAGCCGGCCATTTCAATATATTTGTTTTGAAACGTCGGCGCGGCAATTTTGGACGGTTGGTTTTTTTCGTAATAGTCGTAAATTTCAAGCAAGGTGTACATTAATTTGTTTATCTCTCTGTAGTTGCCGCCGGTTAGCCGATGAATGAGTTTGACATTTCTTTTGGTAAGCATATTGGCGACTTCAAAAAAGTTTTTTTGCACAATCTTTTTTTGAAGGTAGATTTGCGCGTCATGAACCGTACCGTTTTTGAGCTCAATGGTCTCCCAGATACGTGATTGAAAGTGCTCTTTGGCAATCAGGTCTTCCCGGTCGGTTTTATGAAGGGCTACCACAAATTTTATGGCCCTCGTATCGGATATCAGGCGAATTTTCTCCATGGTGGACGGTTCATAAAGCTGAGCTTCATCAAGCAAAACAATAATATGCTTTTCATCCTTAACGGCGTGAAGCATTTGAATGAATCGGTTAAATGTAAGATCTTCAGGGGGCTCTTTTCCCTGGAAAAGAAACCTGTAAAGCGTGTGCAAAAACTCTTTTTCACTCAATATGGGAGTGGATATAAGAAAGAGCGGTCTCTCATCTTTGTGGTCGTGGTAGATTTTATTGAGCAAAACACTCTTTCCGGTTCCGGGCTTACCAAAAAGCAAAATCATTTTTAATGGCTTTGCGATGCTCTCCATCAGCTTATTGTAAAAAAGTATCGACGTATCAAGGCCAATGTACTCATCGGCCTCAACTTTGTCGATAAAAGCGTTCTGGAGCTCTTTGTATTTGCTCATGGCATTTTTGTCAGATTGCTGTCGGAGAGTTTCGCGAATCCAAGATCTTTGAGGGTCATGCGATTTTTCGCTTTGACCAGATGCGGGGTAACAATAATAACCAGCTCAACCTTCTCATCGGTTTTTTCATCATATTTAAAGGCGTTGCCAAGTAGCGGAATGTCACCAAGCAGGGGCACCTTGTTGACCTCATTTTTTACTTTGTCGGTAATAAGACCGCCTAAAATAACGTGAGAGCCGTCTTTGACCGTAACGACGGAAGCCATTTGGCGACGCTCAAGATCCGGCGGCATGGTGCGTTGGGTGTTGTCGTCGGTAATGGGTTGAATGGTGTCGCTGACAGAGGGGTTGATTTTAAGCGTAATGGTGCCGTCTGAAGAGATTTCGGGGGTAATATCAAGCAAAATGCCCGCAAAGACGGAGTCGATAATCTCATTGGTCGCTTGAGAACCGGTACCGGTACCCGCCAGTGTCTGAACATTTTGGATTTTATAGAAATATTGCTTGCCCACCGTAATCATAGCGGCTTGATTGTTCAGTGTCAGGACTTTGGGGTTGGAGACAGATTCGACTTTGCCTTGTGACTCCAGAAATTTAATGATGGTACCGATTTGCGCGTTCATGACAATGTCGGTAAAGGTAGAGATGGGATCAGGCCCAAATTTACTAATATACGGGAGTTGACCGCCGTCAGGAAATTTGATTTCACCCACATTTTTGTTGGTTCTTAACCGCTCACCGGTGACGGTGAAATTTTGAAGTTTATAAATTTCGCGCCAGTCGATTCCTTTTTGATGACCGTTGGCCAGCGTGACGGCATACATTTTTACGTCAATGAGAACTTGTTGATGGAGCCTGTTCATCAGGGTGTTCAGATACTCTTCTACCCTGTCAAGCTGTTTTTTTGTCCCGGTAATGGTTACAAGGCCGGACTCTTTATCTATAACCGGCGATCCGGCGTGATAATGGTCTTCCGGACGGTTGAGGATATTGGTGATCTGGGTTGCGAGTTTATTCCAGAAATTGAATTTATCATCAGAGATAATATCGATACCGCTTTGCGACTCACCGGTGGTGAAATTGCTTCCGGTCGCTACCGTCGAACCATTATTGTTTTGATTGTTTTGATTATTTTGGTTTACACCGCTTGCGAGTGATATTTTGGTTGTGCTGTGGCTTGTACGCTCCGTACCGATATAATCGACATGGAACGTTTTGGTAAGAAGGTATGAGATTTTTAGAATATTACCTTCCAGGGTGTAGTTAAGGTTGTGTTCACTAAGAACCACATTGAGCACTTCAGGCAAGGAGACATTTTTTAACGAGAAGCGATCCAGTTTTGATTTCATTCGCTTTGCCGCTTCGCTGTCTTTAATAATAAGGGTCAAATCGCATTGGTCGGCCAGTTGGTCAACCACTTCGGAGATTTTTGTTCCCGGGCCTGCCTTGATGGTAAAAAGTTCTTCTGAGCAGTCAGCATGCAAAGAGACAGTCGCACTAAGTAGTAGAGCCGCCAGAGAGAGTCGACAAGTGTTTAGGGGTTTCATGATTTTCATTCCTCAATCCTTCATCTGGATAAGTTTGATTTTGCTTTTAGCACGGTTTTGCATCGCGATACGAAGAGTTTTTCCTCCCCGTTTTAAGGTTGCGCCGGTAGCGGAGACATCAACAATGGTATAGCCGTATAGGGTGTCTCCTCTTTTGTACCATTTGCCGTTAATCTTGGCTCTGTTGTTAAAGATGGCGCTTAAAACAAACCTCTGTTTCGGTTTGGGCGCAGGCCTACGAACCGTAATCTTCTTCTTTGTGGAAGAGTAGACGAACGGATCATACGATTTGGCAATCGCGTTTGCGCTCAAACCGGTTCTTGGCTGTTTGATCTGATCAATGAGCCGGTCAATCTTTTCCAACGGCGATTGCGCATAAAGCAGTAACGCCGATGCCACAGCCGTAACGGCTATTTTCATTAGTAGTTGATTCCCCATACCGAAACCTTCATGTCAGAAGTGATTTTTTTACCGCTTTGGAGATCAATATGGTAGATATCGACAACCAGATTGCTCTCCTCAATGGCATTCATAAAGGCCAGCATATTTTTATAGCTACCTTCACACCGTATTCCAATTTCCAACACATGACCAAAACTTTTGTTGTTATCAATAAATTTGTTGGAGATCAACGTAATCTTTACATGATGCTTTTTAGCCTGTTTGGTGATTGAGTCAAGAAACTTTGCCCAGTTCTTTTCGTTAAAGAGCATCTCCGAGAGTGTTTGAATCTGGTAGTCAAAATACTCATTAAGCTCTTTGGTATCTTTGAAATCGTTTTTGACCTGTTGGATCTCATTTTGCAGTTGTTTGATCTTAAAGCGTCTGTCACCGTTGACCGTAATGGATTTTAGGTATTGCTCATGGCCGTGAATCGCCCTCTCTAATGAACTTTTTGTCGAGAGGTCTCTTTTTAAGACCTCTTCGGACATGGGAATGAGCATACCGTAGGAGAGATACCCGAATATAAAGAGTATCCCTGCAATGATAATGTAAAACTCACTATCTTTTTTGCCCTCAAAGTAGTTGTCCAGGTTTTCGAGTGTATCTTCAATGAATTTCATTTTAATCTCACTTTCAAGTCACCAAAATAGATCGCGTTTTTGGGACTTTTGTAGATTTTGTCAATGTCGGCGTCGACACTATCACCAAACTTATTGGTAACGTGCTTGATATATTCGGTGATCTGTTTATCCGATGCCGCCACCAGGGAGAGCGTGAAGTTGTTGTCATCGTTTTGTACCCTGGTAACCCGCACGTCATACGCTTTCATTTCGTCAGAGAAGGCTTTGATTTTAGAGGCTTTCATCGGATATTCGACTTTTTTGTTGTAAACCGATGTAAGAACCTTCTGTTTTTTTACCAATGCGTCACGCTCTTGTGCCAGCTTTTGCTGGTAGGTCTGTTTCGTTTTTTGAAGCGCGTCAATTTCATTACGCAAGGCGGTGGTCAGGGAGCGTAGTTTGCTCTCTTTGTCACGCAAAAGCACAATGGCCGCTTTGGTATAGTAGTCGTAGACATAGTTATAAATGGGAACCGAAAGCGCCAACAAAACGGCCGCCGCCGATACCAGAATAAACTGCCCGCTTTTTCGTTTAGGAAACGGCGGTGGTCTGTAGAAAAGGGTAAAGTTGATATTCTCCAGTTCTGAAGGATCTGAAGAGAGAATTTCGGTAATACTCAGGTAATGAAATTGATCGATATACCAGTCATCGTGCCGAATACCGTAATCAAAATCAAAATCAACGGCTTCTATACCCAGGTAGGTTTGGGCATACTCGTTAAGACCCAAAATGGGGCCTACAACCGAACCGATATAAAAAAGATCGATCTTTTCAAGGTTATAGGCGCGCTTGGCATAGGTAAGAATGTCGTTGACATGCATGAAGATCTCGCTAAAGAGCTTCATGAGAATATCTTGGTAGTGAATGTTAGATGTCTTTAACCCTTGCTCTTCAAGTATATTGTAAAAGGTCTCTTCATCTACCCGCTCTCCAAAGAGTTCACAAAAGCGCTCAAAAATATGCTCTAACGTAAATTTGATGGGTTTGGAGTAGATGTAGTTACCGTCTTGGTAAAGGGTGATAAAGGCATCTTCTTTGAAAAAATAGAGATATCCCTGCACGCCCGCGGAGGCAACGATATTGCGTTTATAGAGGCTTTTTATCAGTATGGGGCGCGGTATGATGTAGTCGATGAATTTAATTTCATCAACCGTATCGGCAAACGTTTCAAAAATAACGCTCGCTTCTGTCACAAAAACGTGAAAGAAGCGGGTATCTTGCGTTCGCATCTCCGGCGCTTCCGTAAAACGGATAATATATTCAATCTCCTGATCCAGTCCAAGATCTTCGTAGGTTTTGATCTCAATAGTGTCTTGGAGATCCTCTTCCGGCACATTGGTGCTTACCTCAATGAGTGTAGAGATAAAGTCTTTGGAGGCAAGAGAGGAGACGGTAAGGTTCTTTTTCTCAAACTTTGGTTTCTTGAGTTGAGTGAGTGCGTTGTTTTGAAAAAGGTAATACGTTGACTGGTATGTATTAACAGATAGTATATTGCGCTGAGCGTTTTTATTCTTGCTTGGAAAAAGAGTTTTCATGGCGATTTTTCCCTCTCTTTTACATTCTATGCCTAATTCTAACGCGACTAATCTTAAAGATTCTTTCTAAAATTCAAATCTCCTAATGTCGGTAATACTCGTTGATATAAAGGTTAAAAAATCTAATCAAAGAGGTAACCAATCTCTTCTAAAGCTTTGCGATCTTTGCTCCAGCCGTTTTTGACGGAGACAAAGAGTTCCAGGTAGATTTTTTTGCCGCAAAAAGCTTCCATCTTCAGCCTCGCGTCCCTGCCTATGCGTTTGATGGTACTGCCGCCTCGGCCCACGATGATCATCTTTTGGCTCTTTTTTTCGCAAATGATGGTGGCTTGCACCCGATCCAGGCGGGGGGACTCCTCAATCTTTTCGATCACCACGTCGGTTTCGTACGGGATTTCGTCGCTAAGATTGTCAAAGATCGATTCGCGTATCAGCTCTTTGTAAATATCGCGGATATTGTCGGTGGTAAGAAGTTCGGGGTCGTAGAGCCAGGGGGAGGGGGGAAGGTGTTTGACAATTTCATCAAGCAGTTGCTCTTTGCCGACGTTTTTGGTAACAGAAAGCGGAACCAGCGCCAAGAAGCGATCCTGGAATGTCTGGTATTCGGCGATTTTTTTCAACAAAGCCGCCTGCGAGACTTCATCGATTTTGGTTAAAACCAGAATGTGGGGGCGGTTTTTGGTGTTGAGCTCCAAAAATTTTTCGTAATGGATCGTTTTGTCTTTGGCGGGGGCCAAAAAGAGCACCAAATCGCAGTCGCCTATGGCTTTGACGGCCTCTTGAAGCATGAATTTGTTAAGCAGGCGCTCCTTTTCGTGGATGCCGGGGGTATCGACGAAGATAATCTGGGCATTCTCGTGCATGACGATGATGTTCATGCGCTTTCTGGTTGCCTGCGCCTTTTTGCTTACCATCGCCAGCTTCTCGCCCACCAGCCAGTTGAGCATGGTACTTTTGCCCGCATTGGGCCGGCCCACGACGGCGACAAATCCCGCTTTGGTGCTAGAGGATGTATCGGGCAACGTCTTCGTCCTCTACTATATTATCAAGCTTTTCATGCACGTACTCGGCGGTGACGGTGTAGGTTTTGCCCTGCCACGCGTCGGCTTCAAAGCTGATCTCTTCAAGAACCTTCTCTATAACCGTATGCAGGCGTCTGGCACCGATATCTTCGGTGCGTTCGTTGGCCAGGAAGCTAAGTTTTGCGATGGCTCTAAGCGCATCTTCCTCAAACTCAAGGCTCATGCCTTCAACGCCCAGCAGTGCCTGATACTGCTTGATAAGGGAGTTTTTGGGTTTGGTCAAGATCTCGTAAAGGGCCTCTTCGGTAAGGCTGTCAAGTTCTACGCGCAAAGGAAAGCGTCCCTGAAGCTCCGGGATCAGGTCACTGGGTTTGCTTACGTGAAAGGCGCCCGCGGCGATAAAGAGGATATGATCGGTCTTGACCTGGCCCCATTTGGTATTGACACTGCTACCTTCGACGATGGGCAAGAGATCGCGCTGAACCCCCTCTTTGCTGGGGTCCTGGCGGCCGCTGTTTTGACTGCTGACGGCGATCTTGTCGATCTCGTCCAAAAAGATAATGCCCCCCTCCTGGGCTCGGCGCAGGGCCTCTTGCTTGATCTGCTCTTCGTCCAGCAGTTTTTCGCTAGCACTCTGGCGCAAGATCTCCTTGGCCTCTTTGACGCTGACCTCTTTTTTGTTTTGCTGATTGAGCGCGCCGAAGACTTTGGCCAACGACTCTTGCACCTTGCTCATCTCCGGTGGCATATTGCTCTCAATTTCTATGCGGGGGGCGGGCATTTCGATCTCTATTTTACGATCGTCCAGCTCCCCTTTGCGCAGTTTTTCGCGCATCCGCTCAAAGCTGGTTTGGTACTCGGCCTTTTTGTGCTCCGGCGCCCCGGAGGGCAGGGGAGGCAGAAGCGTTTCGATAATCATTTTTTCGACATACTCGTCGATATCGCGCGATTTGAGCTCTTTTTGCTCCTGGGTAACGAGGTTGATCGAGGTGGCTACCAGATCACGCACCATCGACTCCACATCCCGGCCCACAAAGCCCACTTC
>JAMOMS010000196.1 GCA_027067015.1 Campylobacterales bacterium
GAATCCTGGAACTTTCGGCAAAAGGCCCCAGGGTGTTTTCCTGCACGATCCAAAGGTCGGCGCCGATATCATCAAGCAGTACCTGCGCGTCGGTCACCATACCCCTGTAGACCCCGATCATAATAAGCACGATCCCAAAAAGCATCCCCACCCCCATCGCCGTGACAATGAACTTAAGCAGGGAGTACTTGATGTCTTTGTAGGCCAGGTTGATCATAGGCGAACATCCGCTCCGTCAAAGAGGGGGCGCTTCTTGGAATCAGGCACTAAAATGATCGCCCCGGCTTCTACCCCTTGCACGGCGCTTTTTTGATCGTCACGCCCCAAAACCTTGACGTTGACAAACCGGGCCTCGCCGTTTTGGTAGACCCACACCCCGCCGTGCACAATCACACGAGAAGGCACCAGTACCGCGTCATGAATCGCGCCGGTATGGATATAAGCCTCGGCCTGCTCGTTGATATAAAAAGGTTTGGGAAGCTGTTTAAAAGCCACATCCACAATCCGCTCTTCGGTGACCGGATCGCTCTTTGCCTCGATTCTCGCAACCCTACCGGCGATGGGCGCATTAGGACGGGAGCGCAAAACGATATCGGCGCTCTGCCCTACTTTTACGTCCCCGCTAATGCGTTCATCCACGTTGGCCCGTACCCACACTTCAGAGGGTTTGACAAGCGTCAAAATGGGTTGTTGGGGGGCGATGGTCTGGGAAGCCTCGGCCTCTTTGGAAACCACATAACCGTCAAAGGGCGCCCGTACCGTCAAGCATGCCATGCGTACCTCCAGGGCCTCTACCGCCTTTTTCGCCCGCGCCACTTCGTCGTTTGCCGAAGCCGTCTGGGCCCGCGCGGCGCTCAGTTTGGCCCGCAAAGCTGACAGATCGGTGCGTGCCTTGTCATATTCGGCCTTGGCCGCGTACCCTTTTTTGTACAGACGCGCGTATCGCTCAAAGGTGAGCGTAGCCATCTCGATCTGGGGTTTGAGCGCCTTGGCTTCCTCTTTGGCAGAAATAAGCGCGTTTTGCGCTTTGGTCACCAACGCCTTGGCCTGGGCCAACTGCTGGGGCAGATCAACCGGGTCGATCCGGGCGATCACCTCCCCTTTTTTCACCGACTCACCCTGATCTTTGAGCACCTCAAGCAACTTCCCGCCAAAATGGGACGAGACGGGATAGAAATTTTTCGCGCTCACCGTCCCAATGCCGAAAACCCGCAAAACAAGGTCGCCTTTTTGGGCGACGACGTGGGCATAGGTGGATTTGGGAATAAAGACTTTTTTGTAAAAAAGCGTGCCGCCGGCGACCAGCAGGGCCGCCAGTACGATCCATTTGATTTTACTTGCCATTGAGATACTCCAGTCTGTTAATTCGCTCATATTTGTTATATCGGGCACTGAGCAGGCCCAGTTCGGCATCCAGTTTCAGCGCCTGGGCGTCAAGCACTTCCATATAGGTGGCCAGTCCCTCTTTGTAACGCCCCTCCACCAGCTCCAGCGTCTTTTGGGCCAAGACCCGTTGCGCCTCCTTGGCTTCAATGCGGGCGTCCGCCGCTTTGAGATCGGCCAAAACAGAGAGGTAATCACGGTTAATCGCGCGCCTGAGCGACTCGTATCCTTCCATGCTCTTTAGACGGGAGAGCTTGGCTTCCGTTGTCTTGGCGCTGATGCGCCCGCCGCTGTAAAGCGGTACGGCGTAACGCACACCCACCAGCGTGGTGTCGTAATCGGTAAGGTTGTCAAAGTGGGTAGCGTCGGCGATCAGATCGAACGACCCAAAATGCTCCGCCCTCGCCGACTTATACCCCGCCTCGGCGGAGCGAATTTGCGCTTTGGCGGCCTGAAG
>JAMOMS010000197.1 GCA_027067015.1 Campylobacterales bacterium
TTATGAGTGTCGCGGTTTTGACGACATTCCCTACCACTTCACCAATGCCGAGGGTGAGGTGCGCGGCTACGAGCTCAAACGTCACAAGCATCCGGTGGACTCCTCCATTGAGCCGGTGGCCGACCTGCCCGAATTCAACGGGCCGGTTCTCTACCGTTGCGATCCCGTTTTGCATTTTGGCGCCCAGACGGCCAGAACATCGCAACTGGGCAAAGAGGCGCCCGAACTGGTAGGCTCTGAGCAGTTTGCGACGGCGGCGAAACTGAAGCCGGGCCAACGGGTACGTATCAACGTCGGCGGCTGTGAAATGGAGAGGGTGTTTAGAATTGACCTTGACCTGAAAGGAACGGTGGCCCTTAATCCTACCTTTGACTTGGGATTAAGTGAAGATTTGCTATCTTCGATCTACCGCTACAGCCAAAGCAAAATCGAAATCGTGGGACAAGCCAATGAGTGATATTACGATTAAAATTGACGGGAAAGAGTGCAAGGCGAAAGAGGGAGAGTATATCCTCAACATCGCCCGTGCCAACGGCATTTTCATCCCTGCCATCTGTTACCTGACACGGTGTAGCCCCACGCTGGCGTGCCGCATCTGTCTGGTAGAGGCCGACGGCAAACAGGTTTATGCCTGTAACGCCAAAGCCAAGGACGGCATGGAGATTACCACGCTGACCGAAAATATCGCGGCCGAGCGGCGGGCGATTATGGAGGTTTACGACGTCAACCACCCGCTTCAGTGCGGCGTGTGCGACCAATCGGGCGAGTGTGAACTGCAAAACTACACCCTGGAGATGGGGGTAGACCAACAGCACTACGCCATCAAAGACGTGCACCGGCCCTCTCAAAACTGGGGGCTGATGCACTACGATCCGGGCCTTTGTATCGTTTGTGAGCGGTGCGTGACGGTCTGTAAGGATATGATCGGCGACGCGGCGCTTAAGACGGTACCCCGCGGCGGCGATCCTTTGGACAAAGAGCTCAAAAACGAGATGCCCAAAGACGCCTACGCCATGTGGAACAAGCTCAACAAGTCGCTTATCGGGCCTGCGACGGGCGAGACGTTGGAGTGTACCAACTGCGGCGAGTGTATCGCCGTCTGTCCGGTGGGGGCGCTGGTCAGCAGTGACTTCCAGTACACCACCAACGCCTGGGAGTTGACCAAAATTCCCGCCGCCTGCGCCCACTGTTCGGCGGCGTGTCATCTCTATTACGAAACCAAGCACACCAGCGTGGCCGACAATACCCCCAGGCTCTACCGCGTGACCAACGAGTGGAACTACGTCTCGCTTTGCGGCGCCGGACGCTTCGGGTATGACTTTGAAAACAGGGTGGAAAGCAAAGATGAAGCAAGCTTTAACAAAGCGGTCGAGGCGCTCAAGGCGGCCGGGACGATTCGCTTTGATTCGGCCATCACCAACGAAGAGGCGCTGATTTTGCAAAGGCTCAAAGAGAAATTGGGCGTGCGGCTGGTTAATACGGACGCCAAACGTTTCGGCGACTTTATGAAAACCTTTGCCTCCGTCACCGGCGAGAGCCTCTACGGCGGCGATCTGAAAAAGGTACACCACAGCGATTTTGTCGTCAGTATCGGCGCCCAGCTCAAGTCGGACAACCCGGCGGCCCGCTTTGCTTTTAACAACGCCATCAAGATGAACAAAGGGGCGGGACTCTACTTCCACCCCGTCAAAGACCCGGTGGTAGAGGGCTTTGGCAAAAACCTGGTCTGCGTCAACCACAAGCCGGGCCTTGAAGAGGCGGCGATGTATCTGGTGCTTGATCTCTTCGGCGATCGGGAGAAGATGCCCAAAGAGGT
>JAMOMS010000198.1 GCA_027067015.1 Campylobacterales bacterium
GGAGGTGGTGGTAGACGAGAAGATCACCCTGCCGGCCAACAACTATTTCGACAAAGCCGTCGAGGCGGTGGTGGCGGAAGTGTTTGATCTAAAAAACCAAAAAACGACGGCCCAAAACGGCAAAATGGCCCTGTTTGAGGGAGAACGTGACGGCGAGCCGTTTGCCGTACTGGCGATTTTTAAAGGCAAAAGCGATCTGGAACTGCTCTATCCGCTTCCAAACGGGCTTAAAGGGCAGGTGGTCGATTGTCTGATTGAAAAAAAGAGAGCCAAAGAGGCGACGGTGGTCAACCGTGTGGTGGAAGAGGGCGGGGCGTCGTCGACGCGCCCGAAACTTTCTCATTGGGACGACAAGCTCTTTTCGTTGGGCTATATTGTCAACAAGGATATGTGACGCCCTTAAAGGGGCGTGACATTTTCGGCCTGCGGCCCTTTTTGGCCTTCGCCGATAGTGAAGGTAACCTTTTGCCCTTCGTTAAGTTCCACACGGCCGTAGCCGGTGTGGTTGACCTGACGGAAGTGGACAAACACGTCTTTGCCGCCGTTGTCGGGTTGAATGAAGCCGTAACCTTTTTCGCTGTTGAACCATTTGACGGTTCCCTGGATTGTATCTGCCATAAGAGGCCTTTCGTAAGTAATCTGTCTGGAAGAAGTGTCGGGTCTGTTTTGCGGGGTCTTGTTTCTATCGAAAAGGGTCGAGGTAGAACGTTAACACACAAAGACGAGAGTCGAAATCATCTTTCCTGGTCGCAGTATAACCGAATACGGCGTAAATAGCAAGCTTTTGGCCATATTCTTTATTTAACCCCTTTTCAAGTCCTTTTTAACTATAATCGCATCAATTTCATCTCAAGGATACCCATGCAACAGGATCTGGCCGAACTTCTCAAAGCCCACAAGCTGAGTCACGAGGATTACGAGCATATCAAACAGATTCTCGGTCGCGAGCCCAATCTCGTCGAGATCGGGATTTTTAGCGCCATGTGGAGCGAGCACTGCAGTTACAAATCGAGCAAGAAGTATTTGCGGGGCTTTCCTACCGAGGCCCCCTGGGTGATCCAGGGACCCGGTGAGAACGCCGGGGTCATTGACATCGGTGACGGGTACGCGGCGGTCTTTAAAATGGAGAGCCACAACCACCCCAGTTTCATTGAGCCCTACCAGGGGGCGGCGACGGGCGTGGGCGGCATTTTGCGCGACGTCTTTACCATGGGAGCCCGTCCCGTGGCCAACCTGAACGCCCTGCGCTTCGGGCGTGTTCGGGGTGATGATGAGAGCGCGGCCTACCAGCGCCATCTCGTTCGCGGCGTCGTGGCGGGCATTGGCGGGTACGGCAACTGCATGGGGGTGCCGACCGTGGGGGGCGAGACCTTCTTTGACGACAGCTATAACGGCAACATTCTGGTCAACGCCTTTACGCTGGGTATCGCCAAGGCCGACGAGATCTTCTACGGCAAAGCCGAAGGGGTGGGAAACCCGGTTATTTATGTGGGCTCCAAAACGGGCCGTGACGGCCTGGGCGGGGCGGTGATGAGCTCTGACAGCTTTACCGAAGAGTCCAAGAGCCTGCGTCCCACGGTACAGGTGGGCGACCCTTTTACCGAAAAACTTCTGCTTGAAGCGTGCCTGGAGCTCTTTAAAACCGATTATGTCGTGGGTATTCAGGATATGGGCGCGGCGGGATTGACCTCCAGCTCTTTTGAGATGGCGGGGCGAAGCGGTAGCGGTATGCGGATGGACCTGGACAGGGTGCCGATGCGTGAAGAGGGGATGACCCCTTATGAGTTGATGCTTTCCGAGTCGCAGGAGCGGATGCTCATTTGCGCCCGCAAGGGAACCGAAGAGAAGATTATCGAGATTTTCAAGAAGTGGGATCTTGATTGCGCCGTCATCGGCGAAGTGACCGACACGGGGTTGATGGAGCTCTACTGGCACGGTGAGAAAGTAGCCGAAGTGCCCGTCGATCCGGTGAGCGAAGAGGCGCCGGTGCTGGATCGTCCCGTGGCGCGTCCCAAATACCTGGATGAGATCGCCACAATAGATATTGATGCGTTTGACCTTCCTTCCAACCAGGAGGCGTTTGAGACCATTTTAAAAAGTATCGAGGTGGTGGACAAGGGGTGGGTCTACACCCAGTACGACTCAATGGTGCAGACCAATACCGTCAAAAAGGGCGGCGACCTGGACGGTTCGGTGATCCGCGTCAAAGAGAACGGCCGGGCCATCGCCATGAGCAGTGACTGCAACCCCCGATACTGCTATATCGACCCCAAAGGGGGCGCGTCAGCGGCGGTGATGGAGTCGGGACGTAACGTCGCCATGACGGGGGCACGCCCGCTGGCCATTACCGACTGTCTGAACTACGGCAACCCCGAAAACCCCGAAGTGATGTGGCAGTTTGCCCAGGGGTGTGAGGGGATCAAGGAGGCGTGCAAAGCGCTGAACACCCCCGTTACCGGCGGTAATGTCTCTCTTTACAACGAGACCAACGGCGTGAGCGTCTTCCCCACGCCCACCATCGGTATGGTCGGGGTCAATGACGATCAGCACAAGGTCCTCCCCTCGGCTTTTCAGGAAGAAGGTGACCTATTGTTGCTGATCGGCGAGACCGAAAAAGAGTTTGGCGGCAGTATCTATCTCAAAGAGCTCTTCAAAGTCACCGGCGGTAAACTGCCCGCCATCGATTATGACAAAGAGCTGGCCCTGTGGGACCTGGTGATCGAGGCCAATAGACAAGGACTCCTCAAAGCGGCCAAGGACCTTAACGTGGGCGGCCTGGCCATCGCTGTGGCGAAGATGGCGGTCGTGGGCGGCATAGGCGCCAAGATTGAAGCCGATGTGGGCGAGAGCGTCAATGTGTTTAGCGAAAGCTTCTCCCGCGCCCTGCTGGAGGTGGTGCCCGAAAATGTCGACGCCGTGGCGCAGATGGCCAAGGAGCGGGGTCTGGCTTGTCAAAAGGTCGGTACCGTCGGCGGTGATCGACTGTATGTTAATGATATTTCTATGGCGCTTGAAACGTTAAACGATATCTACTTCAATACCTTCCGACGCATTATTGAGCAAGATATCTAACTCTCTTCTCCCCTTTTGGGGAAAACTCCTTCTCTGTTTATGCTTATTATTTAAAAAACAATAGATCAAGTAGATTTTTTAAAAATATTAAGCAAATAATAAGAAAAAAGGGTTTAAGATTGTTAATGAGTGTAAATTAATAGGCACGTGCGTCTATGGAAAGGGGTTGATATGTTGTTTGGATGGTTTAAAAGTGACCCCACGGCCCGAAAAAAAGAGGTCAACCGTTGGAAAAAAGAGCATGCCGAGTTGGCGACCATGTTGGAAAAGATCAACGACGCGTATGAAAGGGGCAACGATGAGAGAACCCGTGCCCTGCTCAAAGAGTTCGGTACCAAGGTGGTTGAGCATCTTTTATCGGAAGATACGGTCTTTTATGAGATTCAACGCTCTGTCAAAGAGGATGATCCGGGTTATGCCGATACGATCGCTATGATCAACGAATTTCGGGAGAGTTTTGGCGGTGCCAAAGCGTTTGTGATGAAGTTTCTCTCCAAATATACCGCACCGAGCGCCAAATATGACAGAGAGTTTAAAGAGGCGTTTGATACGGTGGTCAAGGCGCTTTCGGAACGTATTATGTTTGAAGAGTCGCAATATTACGCGGTCATCAACCACTGACCCCAGGGGATCAGAAGTCGTAGACAATCGCCACTTTGGAAGTGGTGTCGGTATGGTCTTTGTCATCAACCGGGGTATTGTCATATTTGACTTCAAAGCCCACTTTGAGTGAGAAATGCTCAATAAGTGCCGTTTTAAGGGCAATGCGGAAAACCGTTTCGTAGTTGTCGCCCTCCTCCAGATCTTCTAAAAAATTGAGTTCAGAAACCAGATCGGTTTTTTCATTAAAGTGATATTCGTGGTTAAGCCCCAGTTTGAAGTAGTGGTTGTCCTCATCCGTTCCGGTGGTCAGGTTGGCGTAGCGGTATTGGTAACCGGCACGGCCTTTGAATAACTGCTTGTCGTTGTTGATAAAGATATACCCCATACCGGCACCGCCGTTGTACTGTTGCTCATAGCCGTCAAAGACATTACGCAGGGCGCCGACTTCGGCATAGCTGTACCAGCGGTCGGTATAGTGGTGGTTAAAAAGCAGATGGGCTCGGTAGCGTTCGGCGTTTTTCTCACCGTCTTGCTCGGCGTAGTGGGCGTCAGCCCGAAAGAGGCTGTCGGTTTGCGCGCTCCATTGGTACGTATTGCTGTACAATCCGCTTAGTGCCTGGCTGTCCGAGTTACCCGAGGTGCCGATGTAGCCAAACTCAAAATGTTGCTTGAAAGTTCCGGGCGCGGGCCGGTCGGCTCCCATTAAAAAGAGAGTCGCAAGCGAGGTGATAAGCAAGGTTTTTTTCATGTTTTTGCTCCTATAAATGCGTGATGAATATGAGGCCCCTGAGCAAAAAACGTTCCCTCTTTTTCAATTCTCTTTTAAAAAGAGTCGCACTATAATGCGCCATCGCAATTTGAAATGGAGAGTAGCGTTCTATGCCTCTTTCACGTCTTAATCCCGAGCAGTTGGCCGCCGCGACGGCCCCTTTGGGCCGTAACCTTATTATCGCTTCGGCCGGAACGGGAAAGACCTCTACCATTGTGGGGCGCATTGGCCACTTGTTGGCCTCCGGGGTTCAGCCCGAAGAGATACTTCTGCTCACCTTCACCAACAAGGCGGCGGCGGAAATGGTGGAACGGATAGCGGGCTATTTTGACCGTCAGACGGCCTCGCGCATCGAGGCGGGTACCTTTCACGCGGTGAGTTACCGACGACTCAAAGCCCTTCGTCAAAACGTGGTCTTAAAACAGCCCACGGAGCTTAGAACCCTCTTTCGCTCCATCTATGACAAACGCCAGTTTCACCGGCTCTCTTTGGAGGGTCAGCCCCTTTCGGCCAATTTTCTTTATGACGCCTACACTCTTTGGCAAAACGCCTCCAATGAGGATTTTGTCACGTGGCTTAACAATCGACACGAGGGACAGGCGGTTTTTGGTGATATTTACCTGGATATTATCGATGAGTTTCAAAAGACCAAGGAGGCTTACGGGTTTGTCGATTTTAACGATCTGTTGATTTTGATGCGGGAGCATTTTAGGCGGAGTGATTCGCCTTTTAAGGAGGTGTTGGTGGATGAGTACCAGGATACCAACGCCTTGCAGGGCAGTTGGATTGACGCGCTTGATCCGCCTTCTCTCTTTTGCGTGGGTGATTATGACCAGAGCATCTACGCCTTTAACGGGGCCGATATCCATATTATCGCGGGTTTTACCGAACGCTACCCCGACGCGCGTCTTTTTACGTTGAGCAAAAACTACCGCTCCACCGCCCCGATTCTCTCTTTGGCTAACCGGGTGATCGAATACAATGAACGTATTTATCCCAAGAGGCTGGAAGTGGTCAGAGAGGGAAGGGCGGAGCCGCCGAGGCTTTTGATGTTTGAGACCCTGATGCAACAGTATGAGCAGATTGCGCAGATGATACGCCGCTCCACCGCACCCCATGCCGAGATCGCCGTGATCTTTCGCAATAACGCCTCCGCCGACGGTATTGAGGCGATGTTAAGAGAGCAGGGGATCGCCTGTCGACGAAAAGGGGGACGAAGCTTTTTTGACGCCAAGGAGGTGAAGGCGGCGCTTGATCTGGCGACGTTGACGGTCAATCCCAGGGATATGATGGCCTTTATCCATATTTTTGAGTATGCGCCCGGCGTGGGAAGCGCCACGGCCAAAGAGCTTTTTGAGGGGCTGACGGCCCTGGGAGACGGCGATATGCTGGAAGGATTGATGCGGCCGGACGCCAACGTAAATCCTTTTCGGGCCCGAAAGGTCAACTACCAGTTGGGACTTTTTGACCATCCCCAGCATGTAGGCTCAGTCTCCCGTTTTGCCCATCTGGGGCTGGAAGAGAGTTTTTTGGCCCATCCCATTCTCAAACATCCGGCTCTCAATGCGGAGGGGGTACGCTTTTTGTACGCCTTTTACCGTCTGATGCACGGCCTTCGGGCCAAAAAGCAGACGCTAAGTATGATGCAAGAGATTCTCGCTTCCAAGGTGTATGATACCGTGATACAGCAGTTGGCCAGAAAACGGGCGACGCTCAAAAACGGAGAAATTGATGAAACTCTCAAGGAGCAGGCGCTAGAGCGGATTCGCAGGAAAGGGAGATTGCTAAACCAGCTTGCCGGTGCCTATACCGGCATGGAGCGTTTTATCAACGCCATGGTGCTGGGCGGGGCGGAGCTGAGTGAAGGGGAGGGGGTCAACCTTTTGACGGTACACGCTTCAAAAGGGTTGGAGTTTGAAGAGGTTTATGTCATTGATCTGATGGATGGCCGCTTTCCCAACCGAAAACTGGCCAGTCGCGCCGGACTTATTGAGGAGGAACGTCGTCTTTTCTATGTGGCGGTAACCCGGGCCAAAAGTCGGTTGTATCTGAGTTTCGCGAAAGAGGATCGTTTCAAAGAGGTGACGTTTGTGCCGTCGCAGTTTCTTTATGAGGCGGGGTTGTTGAAGAAAGATGAGACTTACGAGAGGCTAAAGAGCCTCTCGGACTGCGCTTAGGGCGCGCCTTTGACGGCGCGGGCGAGATCCCACATGGGCATGAAGATCCCCAGTGCCAACAAAAGGACCATCGCGGCCAAAAAGGCGAGCATGATGGGTTCAATATAGGCGGACATATTATCCAAAATATTGTTAAAGCGCATGCGGTAATAGTCGGTGACCTTATTCATCATGGCATCAAGTTGGCCGCTGGTTTCACCGGCGCTGATCATCTGGATGATCATGCTCTCAAACAGATCGGTATCCCTAAAGGCGTCGGTGAGGGTAACACCCCTGGAGACACTGATTTTTACCCCTTCCAATCGCTCTTTGAGCACCGCGTTGTCAATCATATCGGTGGCGGTGTCGAGCGCTTCGGCGACGGGAATACCGGAGTGAATCAGCTCCGTAAAGACCAGTGAGAAGCGTTGAAGGGTCGCAAAATAGATAATATCTTTAATAAGATAGACTTTAAGCAGAAGTTTGTCGGTATTGTATTTAAACTTCTCGTTGGTGCGGTAAAAGTAGATAACGGCCGCGATGATACCGATAAGTCCCATTAAAATGAGCAGGCCGTAATTGGAGAGCGCGTATTCAAGGCCCAACAGGATTTTGGTCGGCAGGGGCAGTTCGGCGTGAAAACTCTCAAAGATCGCCTTAAACTTGGGGACAACCACGGTAATGAGGATGGTAAAGGCCGCGGCCATGGCGGTAAGGGTGATCAGCGGGTAGCGCATGGCCTTTTTGAATTTGGCGATGTTTTCTTGAACCTCTTCAAGAATATCGGCCAGACTGCCCAGGGAGTCGGCCATATTACCGGTACGCTCACCCAGCTCTACCATAGCCAGCGTAATACCGCCCAACTCGTTTTTATACTGTTTGAATGTGTCTGAAAGGTTCAGACCGGCGTTGATGTTATCGACCGCCTGTTGCAAAATCTCTTTGAGTTTTTTGTCTTCAGTAGCCTTGACGATCTCTTTGAGTGAATCGTGTACGGAGATGCCGGCGTTTGTCATAACCGACATCTGCCGTATCGCGACAATGAGCTGTTTGAGCGAAACCTTCTTGCCGGTAAAGTTGTTGATAAATTTCTGGATCAGCTCTTTGATCATCTCGTCCGCGGGCGCGGCCACCTCTTTGACCCGTATGAGCGTTCCTTTGTGTGACTGCTTGAACTTCTTGATCGCCTCCTCTTTGGAGTGGGCCTTGAGCACCACCGTGAGTTTGGCGTTTTTTTGCCTGAATGAAAACTGATAATACTTCATGATAACCTCGCTACGCGTAATACTTCGTCAATGGTGGTTTTGCCCTCCACCGCTTTGTTAACACCGTCTTGGATCATGGTGACAAATCCCTGGCGTTTGGCCTCTTCAAAAATCTCTTTTTTGGAGGCTTCCCTGGCGATCATACTGGAGATAGTCTCATTGGAGCGCAAAACCTCGCTGATCATCTCCCGACCCTGGTAGCCGGTACCCTGGCACTCTTTGCATCCCATGCCTTTATAGAAGGTGGCATCTTCGGGCAGATACTCCTCCAACTCTTCATAGATATGGGCGGGGATATCGACGGGAGCCTTGCAGTGGGGGCAGATTTTGCGCACCAACCGCTGGGCTTCCACCGCGATTAATGAACCGGAGATGAGGTAAGGCTCAATACCCATGTCGGCCATCCGCGTGATGGCGCTAATGGCGTCGTTGGTGTGGAGGGTAGAAAGAACCAGGTGGCCTGTCAGCGCGGCCTGAATGGCGATGCGCAGGGTCTCCTGGTCGCGGATCTCACCGATCATGATAATATCGGGGTCCTGACGCAAAATAGAGCGCAGGGCGCTGGCGAAAGAGAGGCCCACTTTGGGGTTGACCTGTACCTGCTGGATCAGGTTCATCTGGTACTCTACCGGGTCTTCGACGGTGATGAGCTTGGTGTCGATGCTTTTAAGGTTGTTGATGGCACCGTAGAGGGTAGTGGTTTTACCGCTCCCCGTGGGGCCCGTGACCAGTACGATGCCGTAGGGGACCTTGAGCGCTTTACTGAAAATGTCGAAGTTGTGAGGGCTCATCCCCGCGTCTTCAAGCTTGATCATCGCTTTGGACTTGTCAAGAATCCGTAAAACGATGGACTCCCCGTTCATTACCGGTAGGGTCGAGACCCGGAAGTCAAAGGATTTCTCCATCAAGGTGGCGGTAAAACGCCCATCCTGGGGTTTGCGTCTTTCGGCGATATCGAGGTTTGAAAGAAGCTTTAGGCGAGAGGAGAGGGGCGGGTAGATATCTTTGTCGAAACGGAAGGTTTCGGTCAAAAGCCCG
>JAMOMS010000199.1 GCA_027067015.1 Campylobacterales bacterium
CGAAAAGACCGGGGATATTACTGGGTTTATGCCGTCATTTCGGGTGTTTATAAAGAGGGCAAATTGGTTGAGTATAAATCGATCCGCACCCCCGTTCCCAGGCAAAAACGCATAGAGATGCAAAAAGTCTATGACCGTATGCGCGAAGAGGCGAGCGAGGCGGTGCGGGCTGTCTGCTATCTGGATGCCAAAACCCATAAGCGCCTCAAAACCCTCGCCCAAGAGAAAGAGATGAGTGTCGAAGCCTATCTGGCGCAGATGCTGGATTAATCCTGCTTTTTGGGCGCTCTCTCTTTTTGGGGCGCCTCAATGCCGTAGTGGCACTCTTTCTCTTTGATATCTATGGCTACCTCGGTGGCTTTAAGCTTTTTGATCTTGAAGTTGAGGTTGGCGACATAAGAGGCCAGCACCACCGCCACGCCGGTGGGGATAATGATATTGTAATCATAGGTAATCTCCAGCGCCAGCACCAGCGCCGTCAGGGGCAGGCGCATCACAACCCCCATAAAGACCGCTGAACCGATCGCCGCGTAGGTGTAGGGTTCAATGTGGTAGCCAAACATGGTAAGCACCTCTCCGTACCCGTAGCCGATCAGCGCGCCGATACTCATAAGCGGCAAAAAGAGCCCGCCCACGGCGTTGGCGTAAAGCGAAAGGGTGGTGGTTAGAATGCGAAGCAAGACCACCATCAAAATAAGAACCACCGAGATATCCAGCCGGTCGTTGATCAAAGAAGCGACCACCTCATGGCCAGAAAAGAGGGCAAAAGGGGCAACATTGAGCACACTGCCCACGCTCAATCCGCCAATCAGCGCGAAGATGAGGTTGCGCCGTTTGCCCCACCGTCTGACAACCCAGTCGTTAAAGAGCGCGAAGAGGCGGTTTTTGAGCGTGAGGTAGATAAAGAGAAAAAAGAGTACCACCGGAATAAACATCAGGGTTGCCGGGATATAGTCGAAGTGAAAGTCTCGACCGATGGAGTAGCGAAACATGATGGGGTCAAGAAACTGATAGGCTACCCCAAAGGCTACGATAGCCGCCAAAATCAGCGTACCGATGAGGCGTTGAATAAACTCGTAGGCGATATTCTCGACGGCGAAGATGATGCCCGTAATGGGCGAGACGAAAACCGCCGCGATGCCGCTACTTGCCCCGATGCTCAAAATAAGCCGCACAAACCGTTCGGGTACTTTGATAAGCTGGTTGACCTTGTAGGCGATCATGGCGCCGATGGCGGCGGAGGGGCCTTCGTTTCCTACGCTGTAGCCGGTGGCCAGGGAGAGAATGGAGGCGATGATTTTTAAAAAGAGCCCTTTGAGGGTGATGAAGCGTTTGTTGCCCGTGACCGCTTCGGCGATTTCGGTGACACCGTATTCGCGTACCCCCGGATCTTTTTCGATCAGGTAATTAACAATCAGTATGGCCAGGGTGGGAACAAGATAGAGGTACCAAAACGGCAAAGAGGTCGCGTGTTTGAGCGGATTGCCCATAAAAAGAATTTCAGAAAGGTAGCGGGTCGCCAGTACGTAAAGGGAGATAGCCATGCCGGTCAGTACGCCGGTAAGGATTGAAAGTGTCAGAATCCTGGCGACAACAGGCATGAAACTCTCCCTTTTTTTGATGAAATATTATATAAGCCTTTTGGTTAAAACAGTATGTGTCAACAGCGTGCTTTCAATAAGAAAAGAAAAAATTTACGTATATGTGTCGAATCTTCTTCTTTGTCGCAAACCTTTATCTTTAGTAAAGCTCCTGGAAGGTCAGCACCAGTTTGACGTTTTCACCCAGCGCTTCGTGTAGACGG
>JAMOMS010000200.1 GCA_027067015.1 Campylobacterales bacterium
CGCCGCCGACGAAACGCTCTCTCAAGCCATGATGCCCCATATCGCCGCCGCCGCGTCGCAGATGAAACTGGATGATTTTATCGATGAACTGGTCGATACCAAAAACCCCAACGACAGCGAAATCTACGGCTTTTTTCTCACCAACTTCAAACCCGCCGTCGAAGGCTTTATGAAAGAGAAGGCGGATGTCTTGGAGACGGCACTCAAAGAGCTGGAGAGTCTGAAGCAGTGAGAATCCACTTTATAGGTATCGGGGGCATCGGCATTTCGGCGCTGGCCAAGTTTTTGGCCGGCGAGGGGCATAGCATCAGTGGATCGGATATTCGCCAAAGCGAAATTACCGACGAATTGGCCCTTAAATACGGCGCCAAGATCACCATTCCCCACCACGGTGACGCGGTGGAAGGGGCCGACATGGTGATCCATTCGGCGGCGGTGCGCAAAAACAACCCTGAGTATATCCGTGCCAAGGAACTGGGTATACCGCTTTATGCCCGTAAAGAGGCGCTAAAATTTATTTTGAAAGACAAAAAGGTCTACGCCGTCGGCGGGGCGCACGGCAAAAGCACCACGTCGGCGATGCTGGCCGAGATCATGGCCGATACCAACGCCGTCATCGGCGCCATTGCCAAAACCTTTCACTCCAACGTTCGCACGGCGCCTAACAATCGGGTCGTCTTTGAAGCGGATGAGAGTGATGCCAGCTTTTTAAACTGCAACCCCTATTTGGCGATTGTGACCAACGTCGAGCCCGAGCATATGGAGTATTACGATTACGATTTGGATCGCTTTTACGGGGCGTATAAGAAGTTTTTGGAGTTGGCGAAGGTGCGGGTGATCAACGCCGAAGACTCTTTTTTGGGTGCTTTGGATATGCCCGCCGAGCGGCTTTACCCTTCTAAAGAGATTTTTGATGTGGAATATGTACTCATTGACGGCGAGCCTCACACCCGTTTTAAACTGCGGGACCTGGGTGTTTTTGAGGTTTTCGGCATGGGTGAGCATATTGCCGTGGACGCGGCGCTGGCGATTTTGGCGGCACTGCACGAGGGGATGGATGTTAAGAGGGTGCGGCGCAATCTGTTGGGTTACAAGGGGATCAAAAAGCGCTTTGACATTATTGAAAACCACGAGGATTGGGTGGTTATTGACGACTACGGCCACCACCCCACCGAGATCGGCGCCACGCTCAAGGCGCTTAAAACCTACGCGAAGATGCGGGGCTTTCGTAAAATCACGGCCATCTGGCAGCCGCACAAATACTCCCGCACCATGGACAACCTCAAAGGTTTTGTCGAGTGCTTTGAAGGGGTGGACGAGTTGGTGATTTTGCCCATCTGGGCGGCGGGTGAGGTGGAGGTGCCTATTGATTTAAAAGGCGCGTTTGGCGGCTACAACCTCACCATGGCTGTGCGGGTGACCAAAGAGGGCGGCGCGGTCAAGGCGTTGGATGAAAAGGGCGGGGAGCTGAGACGCTTTGAAAAAGATCTGGTCGTGGCTTTCGGGGCGGGGGATATTACCTATCAGATTCGAGGACTCAAATAGGAGGCCGGGCCGGGAAATCCCCGGCCCTATGCGGTTAGTAGGCTCTGCTTGCCAAAATAGCAAGGAGTGCAAGGATGAGTAGCAACCGCATGATGGCCTCCTTGGTTGAGTCTTGGCCCGGCAAAAAAAAACCCGGAAGAGTAATCTTCCGGGTTCAATGCCGGGCCGTTGACCCAACCAAGGTTGCTACTCACTAAAATTTTACCAAAAAACCGATATTGCAGACAAGGAAACCC
>JAMOMS010000201.1 GCA_027067015.1 Campylobacterales bacterium
CGGCGGTTCTTTGCCTGAGGGGGGCGATGATTACTATACCTACGGGTTTCGGATCTCAATGCCGCTGGATGTTACCGCGCCCTTTACGGTCGAGTCGGCCCGGGCGCAGGCGTTGGCGGAGCGCAACGCCCTGCTGGACAAACGGCGGGAAGCCGATAACGCCTATGAGGCCGCCATGCGCCGGATTGAGGCGATTGATCGGATGATCGCCCTTGCCAGGGAGGACGCGAAGCTCTACGCTTCATTGTTAAAGAGCACCAGGGAGCAGGTCGAGGCGGGGGAGAAGACCGACTATGATCTTCAAACCATGGCAAACTCCCTGAAGATCCGCCGGCTGGATCAGGAGATTTACGAGATACAAAAGCAGTTGGTACTGCTGGAGCTCTACGCCAAAAGCTATGAGGATAGGAAGTGATGGAAAGAATCGCCTTTAGCGAGTATATGCGCCGCTGGCTTTACGGACCGGGCGGGTACTACAGCCGTTTCAAGGCCATCGGCAAAGAGGGGGACTTTTACACGGCGGTGAGTACCAGCCGGTTTTTCGGGGCGACCATCGCGCATGCCATGATTGACAGGATTCGCCGGGGGGAACTGCCCGCCGATCTTTTACTGCTGGAGATCGGGGCGCACCAGGGGTATCTTTTGGGGGATATGATCGAGTGGATCGCCCAGGAGGCGCCCGCTTTTTTGCCGACCATGCGTTTTGGCATCGTGGAGCGGTTTGAGAGCCTAAGAAAGAGCCAGCGTGACTACTTCGCCCGGCGTTTCGGCGAAGATGTGAAACTGGAGCATTTTGGCGCGCCCGAAGAGGTTGAGGCCGAGGCGGTCTATGCCGTGGCCAACGAGATTTTCGACGCTTTTCCCTGCGACCTGCACTACCGGGGCAAGACCGCCCTGGTGGATTTGCAGACCCATGAGGTCTTTTTTGAAGGGGAAGATGAAGAGGTGTTGGCGCTGGCCAAGCGATACGGCCAGCCCAAGGGGGAGGTGGCCAGGGGCTACGAGGCGTTCGCGCTTGCCATGGCGAAGATGCGAACGAAAAAGCTCTGTTTTGTCACCTTTGACTACGGCGAAAAGGAGGCCCGTACCGACTTTTCACTGCGTATCTACCACAAGCATCAGGTTTATCCCTTTTTTGAGGAGGGGTTGGATAGGTCAAAGCTTTTCGGGGTGTCAGATTTGACGTATGATGTCAATTTTTCCCATCTTTTCGACGCTTTTGAGGGCGCCGGCTTTAAACGGACGGGGTATGCCACCCAACTGCGGGCGCTGACGGAGATGGGCCTGCCCGAACTGCTTGAGATGCTGGCCAAACTGGGGGATAGAACCCTCTATATGCGGGAGTTGAACAAAATCAAGACCCTTATTGACCCGCAGTTGATGGGCGAGCGGTTCAAGATGGCCGCCTTTGAACGGGAGGAGAGGTGAGGATCGTTTTGGGTGTGTGGCTCCTGGCGCTTGGGCTTTTGGCCGACGGCGTCAACGGCTGGGGGCCTTTGCATGAGGCAGTGTATGAGCAGAACCTAAGCAAAGTAGCAAAGCTCATCCGACATGGAGCCGGGGTAGACACGGCCTCCAAGGCGGGCATAACCCCCTTGCATATGGCCGTTAAGCTCAGAAACCCCCGCATCACAGCCTACCTGCTTGAACACGGGGCTGACGTGGACGTTCAGGACGGGCGGGGCAATACCCCTCTGCTCTATGCCGTAGCCCAGCGGCGGGAGGGGCTGGTTCGATTACTGCTTGGGCACGATGCCGACATCAACCTGCCCAACGAC
>JAMOMS010000202.1 GCA_027067015.1 Campylobacterales bacterium
TGACTATCTTCTCTTTAAAGACCGTCTCACAAACTCTCTCTCAACCTCAACACAAGGTCTCGTCGTTTGTGGACGGGAATTATAGCAGGTACCACCCCGCTTGTCAAGGGGTCGGAGAGAATTTTGAGAAAATTTTCCAGATTTTAAAAAACTGATCTTTTTTCACTAATATATCAAGCTCTCTTGATTTTCAATAGAGGTTGGGCTATAATCAGCTTCAGAAAAATTTAAACTTCAAAGGAGGTCTCTATGGGACTTTACGACCGGGAATATATACATAATAGAACAGCCGGTTCTGTACGTGAGAGCGGATCGGTCTATGAAGAGCCGACCGTTCGTACGGAAGCCGATCTTGCCCAGTTTGTCAAAACCACCTATCAACTTTTTGCCGCCTCCTGTCTGGCGGGCGCCGCGGGCGCGTATGTGGGTATGGGTATGGTACAAACCATTTCCCAGTGGTACATTGGACTGGTCATTCTGGAATTTGCCCTGCTTTTTGGACTCTATATGACCAAACGCAAACCCGGTCTGAACATGGCCATGCTCTTTGGCTTTACCTTCATGACCGGCATCACCCTCACGCCTCTGCTTGCGGCGGTGGGCATGGGTGTCGTAGCCCAGGCCTTTTTCCTCACCGCCGTTATCGCCGGCGGCTTGAGCCTGTATGCTATGCAATCAACCCGGGATTTCTCAAGCTGGGGCAAACCGTTGATGATCGCCCTGATCATCCTGGTGGTCGGCTCACTCGTCAACCTCTTTCTGGGCAGTCCGCTCCTGCAGGTGATCATTGCCGGTGCCGGAGCACTGCTCTTTTCTTTCATGATCATCTATGACACCCAAATGATTATTCGCGGCGCTTTTGCCACACCCGTGGAAGCGGCCATCGCCATCTACCTGGATGTGCTGAACCTCTTTATCTCCCTGCTTCAGATTCTGGGAATCTTCGGCAGTGACGACTAATTTCGGCGAGCCGAAGCTCTTTCGGCTCATCGACGCGAATCTTAACCGTTTAAAAGAGGGGATTCGCGTCATCGAAGATATCAACCGCTACCTTTTTGACAACGAAGCGCTCTGCAAAGAGCTCAAAACCTTGCGCCACCTGGCCACGGTAAAAGAATACCCGCGCTATCTTGCGCACCGCGACATTCAAAACGACGTGCTAAAAACCACTACGCCATCGGAAAAAAGAAGAGAGGATATTTCAGGTATCCTGCTGGCCAACTACAAACGGGCCCAGGAGGCGGCCCGGGTACTGGAAGAGGCTTTCAAGCTCATAGATAATGACAAATCGGAAGATTTCAAAACCGTACGTTACCGGCTTTATGCCCTGGAGCAGGAGAATTTAAAGGGTATGAGCCTTTAAAAAGCTCTCAATATTTTTCACAATCCCGTCAATCAACGCTTCTCTGGCCTCAATACTTGTCCAGGCGATGTGGGGCGTCACGAGAAGCCGCCCCGTCTCAAACGCTTCAAAAAGCGGCGAATCGGCCGGCAACGGCTCTTTTTCGGTCACATCCAACCCCACGTAAATCTCTTTTTTTCTCAACACCTCTGCCAGCTCAGCCTCATTGACGATACCGCCCCGACCGAGATTGAGCAGTATGGCACCCTCTTTCATGCGCAAAAGCGCCGCTTTGTCGATAAGATTGGCGGTCTTTTCGTTCAAAGGGGCGTGAATGGAGACAATATCGCACCGCTCCAGCAACTCAGAAAGCGGTAATTCGGGATAATCCGACACATGGTTTTGGCCGCTGGTGGAGGTGTAGCAGACCTC
>JAMOMS010000203.1 GCA_027067015.1 Campylobacterales bacterium
GGTGGCCGAGCCCGAGGCGAAAGAGGCGGCCGTGGAGGAGACGCCGGCGCAGATGGATGATCTGTTGGATGAGACCGACAGTGCGCAGGAAGCGGAGCCGGTCGAGGAGGAAGAGAAAGTTGAGACGTCTGAGCCCGATTTCGAGGCGTTGGCCGAAGCGCTGGAGAGCGTTGAAACAAAGGAGAAGAGTATGGAAACAGACGGGACGGAAACGGATGACGAGTTGGCCAAATTGAGTGAGGCGGAAATCGGCGCGGCGCTGGGTGAGACGTTGGATGAGGCGCAAGAGCTCACCTCCGCCGAACCCGTCGCAGCCGTGAGTGAGGTGGAAGATGAGCGGTCGGCGGATGAGCAGGGTGCGCTTTCGGGTGAGCAGGCCCTGCTTTCGTCCATGTTGGCCATGGATCCCAAAGCCCTGCGCAAACTGCTGGCCGGCGCGCAGGTGACCATCAATATCACTTTCCCGAAAGAGGCGTGATGAGCGGGTTTGGTTCCATTCTCATACTTTCTGGCCCCAGCGGCGCGGGCAAGAGCTCATTGATCAAGGCGGCGGCCGGCGAGATCGGCGACTATTATTTTTCTATCTCCACCACCACCCGTGCCCCCCGGGAAGGGGAAAAGGACGGGGTAGACTACTTTTTTGTGGACAAAGAGAGTTTCGAGGCGGACATCAGGGCCGGGGAGTTTTTAGAGTACGCCCAGGTGCACGGCAACTACTACGGCACGTCGCTCAAACCGGTGCGCGAGGCGCTGGAGGCGGGCAAACTGGTGATCTTTGACATTGACGTGCAGGGGCACGCCATCGCCAGGGAGCGCATGGGCGACCTGATCACCTCCGCCTTTGTCACGACCCCCTCTTTGGCGGAGCTGGAGCGGCGACTGCGCAAACGGTGCACCGATGATGAGGAGACGATTCGGCGTCGGATCGAAAACGCGCTGGTGGAGGTGGAGTATATCAGCGCGTACGATTTTCTGATCGTCAACGACGATTTTAAGAAAGCGGTGGACGATTTTATCGCCGTCGCCAAGGCCGCGCGCCTCAAAAAGGGGCGCAAACAGGCCCTCGCGTTTGTCAACGCCTGGCGTAATACCGCCGAATAAGCCCCGCAACAGCGAACGGGGGCTATAATATTTCGAAATTTTCATAAGAACACGAGGAGAATCATATGGGTATGCCCTCTATGCCGGAACTGTTGGTCATTCTTGCGATTGTCGTTTTGCTTTTTGGCGCCAAGAAGATTCCCGAGCTTGCCAAGGGAATGGGTAGCGGAATCCGCAACTTCAAAAAGGCGATGAGAGAAGACGAGGAAGAGGAACTTGCCACAGCCCAAAAGGCCAAAGAGCAGGTTGAGCAAAAGAGCGAAGCGGCCCAAAGCGCCACAGCCGAAGAGAAAAAAGAGGCCTGATTGTTAAAAGCGGGGTAGCGCCCCGCGCCCATTACACCCGCTTTACCCCCGCGGGCGTTTTTCCCCACCACCTTTGTAGGAGTACCTGTTGAAACGCCGAGTATTAGAGACTTTGCAAAAACATATCGACCATCCCGTCGTGCTGGAAAAACCCAGAGAGAAAAAGTTTGGCCATTATGCCACGCCCATTGCCTTTTCCTTGGCCAAAGTGTTACGCAAAAACCCCATGATGATCGCCGAAGAGCTGGCCGAAAAACTGGAAAACGAGGCGATTTTTGAGCGGGTTGAGGCGGTTAAAGGGTATGTCAACCTCAAGCTCAGCGCCCCCTTTTTGGATGAGTTTGCCACCTGGGCGCTGAAAAATGAG
>JAMOMS010000204.1 GCA_027067015.1 Campylobacterales bacterium
TGGTTTGAGCAGAGTGCCGAGCCGGCCGGGAAGATCACCAAGTATACGGAGCTCTTCTACTATCCGCTGGGGCTGGCGGTGTTACTATTGCCGTTGGGGCTCTTTTCGGTGGGGCGGGCCGGGAGAGTGGCGGCGGTGTTGTGGCTGATGTTGGCCGGCGGCGTGCCCGACGCGCGCGCGGGATTGCTCGATTTTTGGACAATACGTCAGGCCGAGGAGGCGTATCGACAGGGCGATTACCGCTTGAGCGCGAAGCTTTTTGAAGCGCTGGCCCAAAAGACTAACCGGGCGGAAGCGTGGCTGAGCCTGGGAGACGCCTACTATAAGCTTGGGGCGTATGCCAAGGCGTGCGAGGCGTATGCCAGGGTCGTGACCACCGACACAAGGCTTGAGAGCGCCAAGCTCTATAACCTGGGTAACTGTTACGCCAAACTGGGAAAGTGGGAGCGGTCTGCCCACTTTTATAGAAAGGTGCTTGCCCTATGGGATGACGCGGATGCCCGTTACAACCTTGCTCTTGTCAAAAAACATTTGCCCCATGCCCTGGATAAAAAGGGGGGTAAAAAGGGCGTATCGGCGCATAAAAAAGTCTCCCAAAATGTGAGAAACCCCCAACCGGCCGAAAGCCCCTGGCTGATCGGGCGCTATGTGTTGCAAAAATAGTTTTAGTCGCAACAGTGCAGGAGGGAGCGTTGGGGATGTTTGTAGAACTTGTAGCCGTCGTAGATCATGGAAAAGCCGTAAAGTATCACGGCGACGGAGGCGACGGTTATCATGATGTTGCGCCACCGCCCTTTTTGCATGACGGTGGTAAAAAAACCGAGTGAAAAGAGGGCGGGCAGGGTGCTCAAACCAAAAATAAACATGACCACGGCGCCCCAGAAGGGGCTCATGGTACTGGCGGCGGTGACGGCGAAAAAGTAGACAAACCCGCAGGGCAAAAGGCCGTTGAGCATCCCCAGCAGGTAGAAGCTGAACAAAGAGCCCTCTTCCATCAGGGCCGAAAATGTCCGCCGATACCATGCAAAACGGCCGACGGAGCGCTCGATGAGGGTGAGAAAACGGAGTTTGCCCATCAGGGAGAGGCCGGTGAGGATCATGACGAGGCCGGCGAGCGTAAAGAGCGCGGCGACGGTATAGCCGCTAAAGGTCGCCACACTGCCCAGGTATCCGAAGATGGCGCCCATGACGGTATAGGTGGTGATGCGCCCCAAAGAGTAGAGCAGGTGGGCGGCGGATTGGCGGAGCGTGTGCCACTTTGGATCGACCTTGGAGCCGGTGTAGGCCAGTACGATCCCCCCGCACATCCCGATGCAGTGGCCGAAGCTTCCCAAAAAGGCGATGGTGACGATGGAGAGAAAATTGATGGCTTCCATGGTTATTTCCGCTCCATTTTTTGCTGAAGCGCTTTGGCGTAAGCCCGGTTGGTAAGGTTTTCGCCATTTAACATATGGTTGATAACGACATTCAGTCTAACCGTGTGTTTGGCCCGTTTTTGCAGGGCCGCAAAGCCGTAGCCCATGGGGGTTTGCGCCCATTGGGTATACCAGGCTTGTCGGCCGTTGATCCAGCGCCGGGTATCCAGGGTGTAGACCCAGACCGTCGCGCTTTTTCTGAAGGGTTGGTTGCCAAGCCAGAGCGCCATGCAACCGATGTCGTCGAAAAACCAGGTTTTGCCGTTTTTTATAACCACTTCCGCTGAGAATTTTTGGGTTTGTATCGGCATTTTGCACTGAGCACACTGGTATTGGCCCGGTTGAAAGGGGATGACTGCCTGCCTGGTATTTCCGGTGGCGACGACACGGGGATGTTTTGTGTGTGAAAGTGAAAAAAAGAGCGTGACCATGGCAAAAATGAGCAAAAGTGTCAAAGCGATTTTTTTCATAAAGGTAAGTGTAGCGTGGTGATGTTAAAGTTGTGTTAACGAAGAGAAAGGCACTGTAAGAAAAATATGAATTCATGTTGAAAAATATTTTAAGATAGATGTGTTAAAATAATTTTTTGAAATAGTATCATGCAAAAAGGAATGCTTAATGAAATATCGTTTAAGTGTCGCATATGTCGCATTGGTGTTGGCTACATCTTCAAACGCGCTGACGTTGCAAGAAGCGGTTTCTCACGTTATTGACACCAACCCGGTTGTTCAGGAGCGGTTGAAAAACTATAATGCCACCCGGGAGGATCTGACAATCGCCAAGAGCGATTGGCTCCCTAAACTGGACTATTACGGCAGTGCCGGGTATGAGTGGGGCGAAAGGGAGATAACCGGTTATCGTTGGCAGGATTATCCGCTTTTTGAAAACTCTTTGATTTTAACCCAAAACCTTTTTGACGGCTGGGGAACGACCCATCGGATCAAGACCCAGGAAGCGAGGGTGTTGGCGGCGGCTTATAAATATGTGGAAGTGGTGCATGATACGGCCTATCGCCTGGTGAACTACTATCTTGAGGTGGTTAAGAACCGTGAGTTGTTAAAAACGGCCGAAGAGAATATTCGGATTAACGAGGATATTTACAATAAGGTCAAAAAACTATATGAAGGCGGTTTGACGACCAAATCGGAGATGGAAAAGGCGGCGGCATCGCTCTCTTTGGCGCGCTCAAATTATGTGGTGCAAAAGAACAATCTGCAAGATGCGTTGATGCAGTTTAAATACTATTACGGGGACGCGGTGAAGCCCGAAGAGCTTGAAGCTCCCTCCTTTGAGGTACCGGTACCGGCCGATTATCGCATCGGCCTTGATTTTGCTATGCAACACAACCCCTCTATCTGGGTGCAACGCTACAATATTCAGGTAGCCAAAGAGGATTATGCCCAGCGCAAGAGCAACTACTATCCCAAGTTTGATCTTCAGGCGCAGGGCGGATGGAACTACAATATCAACGGAGAGAGTTTCGGCCATGAAGATCTCTACCGTGTCGCCGGGGTGATGCGATATAACCTCTTTAACGGATTTGCCGACAAAGCGGCGGTACAGCAGGGAATTAGCAAAGTTCAGCAGGAGGTTGCCCTCAAGAGTGATCTGGAGCGTCAGACGCGGGAGGGGTATGATCTCTCCTGGGCCGCTTATACCCATTTGAAAGAGAAATTGAACTTTTTGAAAAATTATGAGGATCATGCCGCCAGTACACTGCGTCTGTATTCCAAAGAGTATGAGATGGGACGGCGCTCGTTGTTGGATCTGCTTTCGGCGCAAAACGACCTTATTAACGCCAAGTCGCAGATTGTTTCAACCCTTTACGGCTATCTGTTTGCAAAATACCGGATTCTGGATGCCATGGGAACGATGGTACCGACGGTCGTGGGATCGGCGGATGGCTACTTTAAGCGTGTGGGTCTTGGGGGTGAGCAGATGGTTAAAAAAGACTCGCTCCCTCAAGAGGTTTTGGATGAGAATGAACAATTTATTCATGAATTGAATCAAAAAGTTGCCGTTCAGCCCGTTTTGGCTTTTGAGGGTGAAACCGTCAAAGAGGGGGAACCGGTCTCTGTCGATACACATATGCAGGAGATGCAAATGAGCGCTTTGGACAAGAGCGCTTCCGAAGAAAAAGTGACACGCGTTAGTCGCTCGGCGCAAGAGCTTTTAGCTGACGAAACTTCGGTAAAGAGGGTTGAGACGGAGGGGCCGTATCGTCAGGTTGTGCAACTGCTTATGACCACCAAGCGTCATGCCAAAGCGGCGGAAGCGGTTGCGAGAAAGTGGCGTCGGCGCGGGTGGAACTGTTATGTCAAACCCTCCATTGACGGGGTTCACCTTTATGTACGGTGTCTGCCCAAAGCGGGCGATATGCGCGCGCTGAAAGAGGCGTTGAAAGAGGCGGGTGTGGACTATCTGGTAACGGATGAGAGCCTGGTAGATCTAAAAAACGCCGGCATAGAGTTGGCCGACTAAGCAGATGAGTAACGGGCAATACAGTGACGCGTTATTAGAGGCGCTGGTTCTTTATACCAGGCTCTACCACAAACCCTATTCGGCCGAGGCGCTGATGCACGGCCTGCCGATAGAGGAGGATGACGCCCAGCCTTTCTATTCCAAAAGAGCCCGTGAACTCATGGAAAGAGCGGGGCAGAGGGCGGGCCTGAAAGTCGGGCTTGTCAAAAAAGGGTTAAAAGAGCTCTCTTCACTCTATCTGCCCATGATTTTACTGCTGAAAGGGCGCAAGGCCTGTATTCTGGAGCGCTTTTCCGAAGACGGCACCCATGCTAAGATTATCTTGCCCGAAGCGGGTGAGAGTGAGACATGGGTGGCGTTGGAGGAACTGGAGAAGGAGTATCTTGGATACGGCTATTTGTTAAAACGTCTCTACCGGTACGTGGATCAGGATGAAAAGCGTCTCAGACCCGATTTCGGTCACTGGTTTTGGGGTACGATGCGTCATCTTTTCCCGGTTTATAGGGATGTGATTGTCGCGTCGGTTCTGGTGAATCTTTTTGTTTTGGCCACACCGCTTTTTACCCGTACCGTCTACAACCGCGTTATTCCCAATCAGGCGATTGAGACACTGTGGTATTTTGCCGTCGGGGTGGTGATGGTTTATGTATTGGATCTTTTTCTGAAATTTACCCGCACCTACTTTCTTGAAATGGCCGCGAGAAAGTCGGATGTGATTATGTCTTCGGTAATTTTTGAAAAGGTTCTGGATATGCGCTTGGAACACCGTCCCGCCTCCATCGGGTCGTTTGCCAGCAATTTGAAAGATTTTGACGCCATCCGCTCCTTTTTGACGTCAGCCACGTTAACCTCGCTTATTGATATTCCTTTTGCGGTTATTTTTCTGGTGGTGATCTGGTACCTTGGCGGTCCCATTGTTTTGGTTCCGCTTGTAACCATCTTGTTGATTTTGGGCTATGCCTGGTTGATTCGCAAACCGCTCTATAGAAAGATTGAGCAGACCCATCAGGCGGCGGCGCAAAAGAACGGTATTTTGATTGAGGCTTTGCATAATCTTGAAACCATAAAAAGTCTCGGTGCGGCCAGTCGGATTCAGTGGCGATGGGAAGAGGCGGTGGGCGAAATGGCCCAAAAGAGTCTCAAAGCCCGTCTGATGACGGCCACCCTGCCGGTGATTACCTCTTTTTTGGTGCAGTTTAACACGGTGGCGGTGGTCGTGGCCGGTGTCTATTTGATTCAAAGCGGCCGAATGACCATGGGGGATCTGATCGCGGTGGTGATTTTGGTTTCGCGTACGGTGGCGCCGATGGGACAGGCGGCATCGTTGATTACCAACTACGAGGATGTCAAATCGGTTTACAAAGTCTTGGATGAGATTGTCAACCGCCCCGTGGAGAGGCCGTTGGCAAAATCGTTTGTGCAAACCCCTGGCTTTTCGGGCAAGATTGCGCTCAAAAACGTAACGTTTACCTATCCGGGAGAGGAACGTCCGGCGCTTAAAGATGTCAGTTTGGCGATTCGACCGGGGGAGAAAGTGGGCATTATAGGCCGTATCGGTTCGGGTAAATCGACGCTGTTAAAATTGATGATGCATCTGTATGAGCCCCAGGAGGGGGCGATCTTGATGGATGATATTGATATTCGCCAGATTGATCCGGCCGATTTGCGCGCCCATATCGCCTATGTGGATCAACATGTGCGCTTTTTTCGGGGGACAATCAAAGAGAACCTGAAATTCGGCGACAGGTATGTAGATGACGAAACCATGATTGCCGCGGCCAAGGCGGCGGGTGTGCATACGTTTGTGCTTCAGCATCCCAAAGGGTATGAGTGGGTGATAGGTGAGCAGGGTGCCGGACTTTCGGGCGGGCAACGTCAGAGTGTGGCCATCGCCAGGGCGTTGATACGCCAGGCGCCTATGGTTTTGATGGATGAGCCGACCAATGCGATGGATCAGCAGAGTGAAGCGGAGATCATTAAGACTTTCAAAGAGCTTTTTAAGGGGAAAACCGTACTGCTCTCTACCCAAAAATCGGCGCTTTTGGAGGTGGTGGACAGGGTGATTGTGATGCACGAGGGGCGAATTTTGCTGGACGGCCCCAAAGAAGAGGTACTCCAAAAGCTAAAAGGTCGCAAACGTGTTTAAAAAACGTGCCGTTGTAGATGAGAGAGAGCTGGAGTATCTAGAGAGCCTCAGTGCGGCGGTTTTGCACAAGCATCCACTGCGGTCCAGGGTGATGCTCTATTTTTGGCTGGCGGCGGTGTTGCTCTTTTTGGTGTGGGCTTCGGTGGCAAAGGTGGATGAGATTGTACGGGCCCAGGGGCGTATTGTCCCTTCGGGGGAGAACAAGGTTATTCAAAATCTTGAGGGCGGTATTGTCGAGGAGATTTTGGTCAGAGAGGGGCAGAGTGTTCGGCGCGGTGAGGTTTTATTGAAAATCAAAAATGTCAAATCCGCTTCCGATCTGGCCGGTTATGTCAGCCGGTATAACGAATTGCAGGCCAAGGCGGTAAGGTTGAGGGCGGAGTCGGAAAACAAAACGTTGCGCTTTGATGCGGCGTTTACCCGTGCCCATCCGGCTTTGGTGGCGAGAGAAAAACGGCTCTATGCCGCCAACCGCCGGCGCCTGGCGGCCAATGTGGCCGCGTTGGAAGAGCAGATGCGCCAAAAGCGAGAAGAGCTGAATGAGGCGCGGGGGCGCTTAAAAAACCTTAAACGCAGTTATGCCCTGATTGAAGAAGAGATCCGCATGAGTGAGCCGATGGTTAAAGAGGGGGTGAAATCACGGGTTGATTTTTTAAAGCTTCAACGTGATGCCAACGGCATCTTGACCGATATAGACGCGGTAAAAAGCTCCATTCCCCGTTATCGGGCCGCTATCAAAGAGATGAAAAACAAGATTGCGGAAGCCCGTTTGTCGTTTCGTTCCAAAGCCGGTAGCGAGTTAAACGACGTGATCGGTGAAATGGAGCGGGTGCGGGAGAAGATTAAAGCTTTTAAGGATTCGGTCAATCGTACCTTGGTGCGTTCGCCGGTGGACGGGGTGATTAAACAGCTATATGTCAATACCATTGGCGGGGTGGTGCGTCCCGGTATGGATTTGGTAGAGATTGTGCCGGTGAATAAAACCCTCATTGCCGAAGTAAAGGTGCGGCCCAAAGATATTGCTTTTATCTACCCGGGGCAGGATGCGTTGGTGAAGTTGACGGCTTATGATTTTACCATTTACGGCGGCTTGAAGGGCAAAGTGATAGGGATTAGCCCCGATACGGTGACGGACAAGAAAGAAAGAACCTACTATATTGTCCGGATCGAGACGCAGGAGGGTGGTTTGAAAGCGGACGGTAAAGTGTTAAAAGTGATTCCGGGGATGGTGGTTGGTGCCGATATCATTACAGGTAAGCGCACCATTTTGGATTATCTTATCCGACCCATATTGCATAGCAAAGACTATATTTTTACGGAGCGTTAAATGAATTTAAAAAGAACGTAGCTTTTGTAAATGAATGGATGTAGGTGCTTGGTTTGAAGGTATAATAATATGGAAGAAAGGTGGATATCATGAAAATTATCGGTTATGTTAAAACTGTCAAGGGAGAGTATTTTGCCAAAGGTGTTGACGGTGAACTTCGTCGTCTGCATACCGATGACCCGATCTATGCGGGCGATAAGGTCTTTTGTCTTCAAGACAATCCCAACGCCAAATTGATAGTCGGGCTAACCACCGAGTCCAGAAGTTTGGAAATTGATAGCCAAACACCGATGCTTTTTAATGAGTCGGCGTCGGGAATCAGCGATATTCAAGCCTCCATGCTTAATGAAACCGATATTTTGGCGGCATTAAGACATATGGTATATCAGCAAAGGGGAATGAACCTCTTTGATTTTGATCAAACAGATAACGCCAATGAGGGTGATGCCGGTAAAGAGACCTATTCTTATAGTAGTACCGCGTCAAATCAGATATCGTCAGGTACTTCGGTAACGGTAGAACCGACCATTTCTGTTGATCACTTCATAACAGAAAGAGGCACGACCGCCAATGTGGAAGCCTCTTTGCGGGAAACGGACGTGCCTTCGCATGAAGTTGCACCGATGCAAACAGAGAGTGTCTTTATACCTGAAACGACCGAGCAGGAAGAGGGTCCGGTTGTCGTTCCTCCTATTGTAGAAACTCCTGTTGTACCCGAAATACCGGTTGGTTTGGAGGAGCCTGCCGTTGTTGCCCATATCTCTTTAGAAGGGGATCCTGTAGTAGAAGAGGGGCAGAGTGCCCGATATACCGTTTCAGTAGATGTTCCCACCGCCAGCGATCTGAGCGTAGATGTGAGCTACAGCTACCTAAGCGCCGCCAGCGACGACGTGGTCACGGGTACCGCGACCGTTACGATTCCGGCAGGCAGTACGAGCGCAAGCTTTAGCGTCGATGCCGTCGATGACGCGTATGCCGAGGGGGATGAAGTCTATGAGGTGAAAATCTCCAATCCCCAGGGCGGCGGCTTTGAGAATGTGACGATCGATAACGACACGGTGGCCACCACCATTCAAGACGGTAGCAGTGAGCCTGACGGGGGAACGGGTGAGGCCGATACGGCGACCGTGACCCTGGCGGGTGATGCGAGTGTGGCCGAGGGCGCGAGTGCGGGTTACACCGTCAGCGTCGATAAAGAGCCCGCCAGCGATCTGAGCGTAGATGTGAGCTACAGCTACCTAAGCGCCGCCAGCGACGACGTGGTCACGGGTACCGCGACCGTTACGATTCCGGCAGGCAGTACGAGCGCAAGCTTTAGCGTCGATGC
>JAMOMS010000205.1 GCA_027067015.1 Campylobacterales bacterium
GCGCGCTTCATCCATCTCTTCCCCCATGGCCACATTCTCGGCCACCGTTGCGTCAAAAAGATAGACATTTTGCGGGATATAGCCAATCTTCCTACGCCAACTCTTCATGCAGGCATCATCAAGCAAAACATCATCCACCCGTATCTCCCCGCTTTGGGGTCTATACAGACCGATTATCAGGTCCACCAAGGTACTTTTGCCGCTTCCGCTCTCACCGACAAAACCGACCTTCTCCCCCTTTGAAATCTCCAAATCGATCCCCCGTAAAACGGGTTTATTCGGCTCATAGCAAAAGCTCACCCCTTTAAGCGTCAAGCGCCTTTTAAACGCAATAGGCGCTTCACCCAAACGCTCAACCTCATAAAGAAGATCGTTATGAACAATCTCCAACGACCTTTTATGAAAGAGTACCTGATTATACCCCGTCAAGATCCGGTTGGCCGAAGGCATCAGGCGATACAGCCCCAAAACAAACATGGACAAAAGCGCGAAAGCGCCGGATATGTCGTTTTGATATTTGTAAACCAGATAGATCACCATCAGCGCCACCAATGAAAAGCCGAGGGCCTCCAAAAAGAGCCGCGGCAGATGAAAGAGCGTATCGTGCGCGATATTGCTACGGGCATACCCGTAGCTGGCCTCGGCAAAACGGGACAAAGCCCTCTCCTCCTGCCCTCGGAGTTTAACCATTTTCAAATTCCCGACCGTCGCGTGAATGATCTGAAAAAAGCTCTTCTCAAAGCGCTCTCTTCGTTCCCCCTCCCGTTTAACGGCCCTTGAGACCGTCTGAGTCATCAAGACGCCGTTTAACACCAGCACCAGGGTTAATAGCAGGGTGATTTTCCAGTTGATATACAAAAACATCCCGTATATCAATACCATCACCAACAGTTCACTCACCATCAACAAGAGCGCCGAAAGCAGTTCCGTCAAATTTCTGGCTTCAGAAAGTATGGTTTTAGAGAGTTCTCCGCTATTAAGATCCAGAAATTGCCGATAGGGCATACCGACATAGTTTTCAAACAGGCGATACGCCAGCAGATGGTAACGCCCTTTGGCAAAGCGCGACAAGAGATGAAAATAGAGCAGATTCACCGCGCTACGCGCAATGTAAAACCCTATAAGCAAAAGGCCAAACGCTATGACAAAATCGCTCTCTTTCTTAAAATCGAAAAGGTGATACGCTTTGGCATACCAGGGATTGGTATGGATAAGCTCAAAATTTCCGGCAACGGCGATAAAGGGCATTATGATCGATACCCCTATCGTCTCAAGCAAAGAGATAAAACAGGAAAAGAGAAAAAGAAAAAGCAAAAACCTCTTGTCTCTGGGCGACAACAGGGCCTTGAGCTTATAAAAAAACCGCTTCATCTTTTTTTATAGCCGCCCGTCGCAGTGATCGATCGGTAAAAGCCCCTTTACATCAAAAACCACCCGTTTCTCATCGGCATAAATACCCAAATCCTCAAAGGCCCGATGCCCCACCGCGACCACAACGGCGTCATACCCGTTTTGATCGCTTGACTCAAAAGTCGTCAAAGGATACAACCCGTATGCCTGCGCAACCTCGTCAGGATCAGCCCAAGGATCGTAGACATCCACCCTACAGCCAAAGTCCCACAACTCCCGGATAACGTCTATCACACGAGAATTGCGAATATCCGGGCAGTTCTCTTTAAACGTAATACCCAACACCAACACACGGCTACCTTTGACGGTATGCCCTTTTTTGATCAAGAGTTTAACCACCTTGTTGGCAACAAAT
>JAMOMS010000206.1 GCA_027067015.1 Campylobacterales bacterium
CATCCGGTTTTTGTCGTAAAAGCTTCCCAGCCCCGCGTGGTTTTGGCCGATCACCAGCTCGTCACAGCCGAAATTCTCCGCCACCAGCGCGTCGAGAATCACTTCGTTGTAACCGGCAAAGAGGTAGGTGTACTCCAGCGGCACGATGATGACCCGGTTGGCGGGCAGAAAGCTTTTGACAAAATAGTCCATACAGCGGTAGCGCAGTTCGTAGGGGAAGTCGGGGTCGTCCTGAAAGGGTTTGAGCAGAAAGATCACCACCAGGTCGTTTTGGTCCAGCGTGGTGCGAATAAGCCGCTCATGGGCGCGGTGCAAGGGTCTGGCCGCCATCATCAGGGCGCTGGTTTTCAGCGCGCCCACCCGGTTTTTGGCCGCCAGGATCTTCTCTTTGATCTGGCGGTGTTTAGGGTAGTCCACCCGGTACTCGCCGGCGATGGCGTAGCGCCCCAGCCGTTTCATGGTGGCCTGCACACCGGGGTGGGCGGGGTTTTGGGTGCCGTAAATTTCCAGCAGACGCTGTTGGGGGTCGATGGGAAAGACCTCGTCGGTCACGAGCCAGCCCACCGGTTTGCCGTCGGCTACCAGGGTGACCTTCTGCCCCTTTGTTAAAGAGGTGAGCACCTCTTCGTTGCGCCGTCCCTTGGGCGCCAGAATAAAAGGAAAGGGAAATGAGCGGTTTTGGTAGCATTTGGTGCGGTTGACCTCTTCGGCGGTTTGGCTGTCCATCAGCCCCGTGACGGGTTTAAGCAGGCCCTCCTGCACCAGCGCCAGCGTGGAGAGGGCTTCTAAGTCGATATAAAGAATCGGATCACTTTTTCTTGAAGATGCCATACTTTTTCCTCTTTTCCCACAGCGACTTGCGGGAGATGCCCAGCTTCTTGCTCAGCTCCGTGTCTGGGAACTTGTGCTGGTAGTTTAGAATAATGAACTTTACGTAATCGTCAATGGTTAGAATCTCGGCCCGGTCAAAGATCTTGTGCTCACTCACCAGCTCGATGGCGGGGAGGGTGTCGGCGTCAAATTTTTCCGTGGTGGCGGCCACGACGTTTTTGCCCTCAATGGCTTTCAAAAAGGCCTCTTTCTCGCTCTTTTTAAGGGTCTGGTACTCGGGCATATAGGCAATCTGCTCCTCGCCGAGTCCGGCCAGGCTTTTGAGCGAAGCGGGGTTGGAAAGAGGCAGGTAAACCAGCGGGCGCTCCAGGTGGCGGGCCAGGGCGAAGGCGTAGGCGTCGGCCTGTTTTTGGTAGTTGGTCTGCACCATCAGGGGCAGTGTCGCGGCAAGGGGATCGGGCAGTTGGATGGAGCCGAGCTGGTGCTGAATGTAGTTTTCGTAAAGCTCGCACTCCCTTTGGAGCTGGCGGTAGCGGTGGAAGTGGTTGATCTTTCTAATGAGCTCCTCGATCATGAAGGGCTTTTGAATGTAGTCGTGCGCCCCCGCTTTGAGAGGGTCGGTGACGGTATCGTTGCTGATATACGAGACCATCAGCAAAATAATGCGCGTTTTGTAGCGTTCGATCACCGGGTAGAAGTTCTGGCCCGTAAGATTGGTAGAGAGCAAGATGACATCATAATCGCTCTCCTGGGCCAGGGCGTCGTTGACGGCGGCAAAGATGTCACACTCGTGGCCGTAGTCTATCAGCTTCCCGGCGATGCTTTGGGCCAGGTATATCTCCTCTTCGACAATCAGTATCTTCATAGTTGTGTCCAGTCTATCAGTTTCAAGGTGGCGCACGCCTGCACGGCGACCCCCTCTTTGCGCCCGC
>JAMOMS010000207.1 GCA_027067015.1 Campylobacterales bacterium
AAGATGGGACGACGGTACTTTTTGAGGCTCTTTTCGGCCCTTTTGGCTCTGTGGGTTGTCGCCGCGCCTCTGTGGGCAAGGGATACGGGCGCGCTGGATGCGGCGAAGATCCGCCAGGCGGTGCAGGAAGCCTATGAGAAGTTCAAAAACGACAACAGCGGCAAGAACGCCGACTATATCCAGGCGCTGGCCAAGGTGGACCCCAAAATCTTTGGCATCAGCGTCGTGACTCGCGACGGCAGGGTCTTTGAGGCGGGAGATACGAAAGCGGCGGTCTCCATCCAGTCCATTTCCAAAGTCTTTACCGCCTCGCTGGTGATGCAACAGCACGGCGCGAAGTTTTTGCAGGAAAAAATAGGCGCCAACGCCACGGGCCTGCCCTTTAACTCCATTTTGGCCATCGAACTGCACAACGGCAGTGCCTCCAACCCCTTCGTCAACGCGGGGGCGATTCAATCGACCAGTTGGGTGAGCGCCAGTGACTCGGCGGAGCGGTGGCTGAAGATCAAAAACAACATGGACGCCTACGCCGGGCGCAAGCTTTCTTTTAACGGGGAGGTTTACAAATCGGAGCTTAACGACAACAAGCGCAACCAGGCCATCGCCAAACTGCTGGACGCCTACGGGCGTATGGGCTCCGATCCGCTGGAAGCGACCACCGTCTATACCAAACAGTGCTCGGTCAATGTCACCTCTCACGACCTGGGTGTCATGGGGGCCACGCTGGCCAACCACGGCGTCAATCCCGTCACCGGCGTGCGGGTGCTCAAAAAAGCGTATGTCCCCAGGCTCCTGGCCGTCATGGCCACCGCCGGGCTTTATGACAACGCGGGTGACTGGCTCTTTGCCACCGGCGCGCCGGCAAAAAGCGGGGTAGGGGGCGGCCTCTTGACCGTTATTCCCGGCAAGCTGGCTATCGGGGTGGTCTCGCCGCCGCTGGATAAGTACGGCAACAGCGTACGGGCACAGAAGGCGACCATCTATATCATCGAGAAGCTGGGGCTCAACCCCTACGCCCAGTAAGGAGTGCAGATGCGACGCCTCTCTTTGATAGCCGTTTTGGCGACGGGATCGCTTCTGTACGCGGCCGAGCCCCTGGCGGCGCCCTCCGGGGTGCTGGATGACGACAGGGCGTTTGATCCTATTCTCAACCGCACGCCAAAGGGGCTGATGATCGGCCAAAGCGATTGGAAACTCTCCGGCGACCTGCGCATGGGGTGGGTGCAGTACGATTATGCCAACCCTTTCCCGGCGGATCCTGCGATCAACAAGGGCCATACCGACTCCAAAGGTTTTTACGTGATGCCCAAAGTCTCGATCACATCGCCCCGATACGGCGGGTTTTCGGTCAAAATCACCGGGGCCGGGGTGACGGACTTTGGGCTCAATGACGAGGATGAGCAGAGTCGGACCTTCGCTTTGGGTACCGGCGGCGAGTCGTATGCCATCTTGCAGGAAGCCTATGTGCAGTACAAAGACCGGGTCCACGAAGCCGCCGTGGGGGCCAAGGAGATCGTTACTCCCATGATCGACGCGGATGACTGGTACCTGCTGGCCGATACTTTTCAGTCAGCCTACTACATCAACCGGGCTATCGAGAATCTTCAATGGGGTGCGGCCTACTTCTACAAGATGGCGGGGCCGTGGGACAGCGGGGCCAGAAGCGGCAGTGAAGAGTACGCCAGCATGAGCGAGGCAAGCTTCCTGCCTGACGAGGTCAAAGACGCCATCGGCGACGAGGG
>JAMOMS010000208.1 GCA_027067015.1 Campylobacterales bacterium
GACGGCCTTGCGTTGATCGTGCTGGGTATGGGTGCCAAAAAATTGGGCGAAGATGAAAGCAACAACGAAGGAAACGCATGAAAATCTACGGTGCATATAAAATTGAACGCCTCTTCAAAGAGGCGGCCGGCCTGCAATTGGCCAAAAACAAAGTCAAAGAGGTAGAGGAGAAGGTTGATCAAAAGCTTTACGACCTTCTGCTTTCAGCCGAAGAGAATGCCGGTTACAACAACCGTGACGTGATCTGGATGAGCGACGTACCGCTAACAACAGCCGTGAAAGCCGCCATGAAGCGCTTTGCGGAACTGGAAGAGGCGTTGGAGCTTCAGCCGGTACTGGACAACCTGGCCGTACATCCGCCGCTTAAATACGCGTTGGAAGCGGAGCTTGAGAAACGCCTGCCCGAACTGACGGGTACGTTGATCTATCTGCTTGCGCAGATTGCGGCAAAACTCGATCCCAAAGAGAAGAAAGTGAGCGAAGAGGAGCTTGGGCGGGCCTTCGAGATTTTGGATTTGATGATCTAACCCCTCTTTTTTACAACCTTTTTTCAGCCCGGTTGTCGCCTGTTTGGCGGCGGCCGGGCTTTTTTTGTACAATATTTTCAAAAAGCGCCAAAGGAGACTGCCCATGGCCAAAGAGCACAGCTTTGATATTTCGGCCAAAGCCGATATGCAGGAGATCAAAAACGCCGTCGCCCAGGCTCAGAAAGAGGCGGATAACCGCTATGACTTCAAAGGGTTGGTCAAAAGCATCGAATTGAACGAGAAGGGCAAAACCCTCACCCTTGTAAGCTCCAGCGACAACAAGCTTGACGCGCTGATCGATATTTTGACGGGCAAGCTGATCAAACGGGGGCTGGATCCGAAGGTTTTGAGAGAGACGGGCCGCGAAGATGCCAGCGGCGGGACGCGACGGGCGGTTTTTGCCATTGTGGACGCCATTCCCAAGGAGGAGGCCAAGCGCATTGTCAAAGAGATCAAGGGGCTCAAACTCAAAGTCCAGGCGGCCATTTTGGGCGAGGAGATTCGTGTCAGCGGCAAGTCGCTGGATGACCTGCAGGCGGTCATGGCCCATATCAAAAAGCTCGATCTCGATTTTCCCGTCACCTTTGGCAACTACCGTTAAAGCGTGGCCAAAGAGAGGGCGTGCGCGCGGTTTGTGCGCTTGATTGAGGCGGGCGACTATTTTGACGCCCATGAGGCGCTGGAGGCGGTCTGGTTTCCGAAGAGGCACACAAAGGCGCCGGAGGTGAGACTACAGCGGGGTCTTATTAACGGGGCGGTGGCGCTTGAGCTGGCAAAGCGGGGGCGTTTGGAGCCGGCCAAAAGGGTGTGGCGGGTCTATCTAAGGCGCCGTGCTTTGCTTGAAGAGGTGAAGTCCGCCGCCCTCCCCTGTTACCACAAGGCCGATCGACTGCTAAGGGATCTGGCCAAAAAAGCGTTGGGAGCGTGAGGATGAAAACGGTTTTGATCACCGGGGTGGGATCGGGCATCGGTCGGGCGCTGGCCGAAGCCTATTTGCAAAGCGGCGTGAGGGTTTACGGTATCTCCCGGCGTAAAACACCGGATATAAAACACCCGAACCTCTTGTATCTCTCCTTCGATCTGTCGGCCGTTGAGCGCATAGGTACGGTATTGAGGCCTTTTTTACAGGATGTCAAACAACTGGATATGGTCATCTTGAACGCCGGGGTGCTTGGTGAGATCGCGGAGATGACCCAAACGCC
>JAMOMS010000209.1 GCA_027067015.1 Campylobacterales bacterium
GGCGACGGTAGAGCCCAGCTACTTTCCGCAAGATACCACCGACCGCATCCACGGCACCGAAACCCTTTATGAGTGGCTAAGAAACCATGATAGAGAGGCGGACATTTCCGAAATCCGCAACTGCCTGGGACGGATGCTTTTTAGCGGCGAGGAGCAGGAAAAGAGCATCGAGAAGATCAGCGGGGGCGAAAAACACCGCATGATGCTCAGCAAGATGATGCTGGAGCAGGGCAACTTTTTGGTACTTGACGAGCCTACCAACCACCTTGACCTTGAAGCCATCATCGCCCTGGGTGAGGCGCTTTACAACTTTAAAGGCAACGTCATCTGCGTCACCCACGACCGCGAGCTGATTGACGCCTTCGCCAACCGCATCATCGAGATCAAACCCGGCGGCGAGATCGTGGATTTTGCCGGCAACTACGAGGCGTATGCCGAATATATCGGTGAAACGGCCGACTGATGGGCCGGGGCGTTAAGCTTGACATCGACTTTGCCGATCTGGGGGAGGGGTGGTGTGCCGACAACCGGGCCAAACCTGACGCCCAAGCCCCCGTTATCCTCCCGCCCGAAAAGCATCGCCTGCGCCTTTTTAAACAGAAGCGCCGGGGCAAATGGGTCTGCGTGGCCGAGGGGTTCGCGCTGGAGGCGCAGGCCGCCAAAGCGCTTTTGAAAAGCGCCAAAAAGGCGCTGGGGCGGGGCGGTACCTTCAAAGAGGATCGGCTGGAACTGCAAGGTGAGGATTTGGAGGCTCTTGGCGCGTGGCTTGAGGGGAAAGGATTTGGCCTGAAGTAGCCTTTTATGAAAATGATTATCATGATGATTGACAAAAAGGGCGCTTTGCTCTATAATCACGCCAAAAGACGCCAACGGGAGTGTGCAGAGTGAAAGCGATAACAGAGTGTGCCGTGGGTACGTGCGGCCGGGTGGTCAAGGTGCGGGCCAAAGAGCCCGTCAAGGGCCGGCTGGTCTCTTTGGGGGTGGCCAAAGGGGCGCAAATCCGTATTCTTGACCATACCCTGGCCAAGCAGACCTGGGAAGTGGAGTGCGACGGCACCCGGGTGGCCCTCAGAGAAGAGGAGGCGGCCCAGGTCTTTTTGGAGCCGGGGGAGTGCACGGCATGAAAAAGATTCGCGTGGTGTTGGCCGGCCAGCCCAACGTGGGCAAGTCGTCGGTTATCAACGCCATCACCGACGCCAGACTGCACGTGGGCAACTTCTCCGGCGTGACGGTGGAGAAAAAAGAGGTTACGCTCCAACGCGACGGGTTTGAGATCGAGATTGTCGATCTGCCCGGCATCTACTCTCTTAACGCCTACACTCCCGAAGAGCAGGTGACCAAACAGTACCTTCTGCACGAGCCGTTTGACCTGATTGTCAACGTGGTTGACGCCAACGTGTTGGCCAGGAACCTGACGTTGACCTTTCAGTTGATGGATATGCAAAAGAAGATGATATTGGTGGTCAATATGGTGGACGAACTGCAAAAGCAGGGCGGCGAGATTGACCGAAAGCGTCTGGAGGAGTTGTTGGGGATTCCGGTAATGCTTACCTCGGCCAAAGAGGGCAAAGGTGTCGAGGAGATTATCGGGAAGTTGATCGCGCTTTATCAGGCGCCCAAGCCCAAAAACAAGCTCTTTTACGATGAGCGCATCGAAGAGCAGATAGGCAAAATTGTTCGGGTACTGCGAAAATCCCCCCATTTTCAGGATGAGGGCT
>JAMOMS010000210.1 GCA_027067015.1 Campylobacterales bacterium
GGGTGGCGGAGTACTCTTTCATTCTGGCCAGGCTTTACGGGCTCTCTTTGGAAGAGTCACTGCGCCTTAAAAACGCTTCGCCTATGCATGATATCGGCAAACTGGGTATTCCCGACGCCATTTTGAACAAACCGGGCAAACTGACCGATGAAGAGTTCGAGATAATGAAAACCCATACCAAAATAGGGTATGAGATGCTCAAACACTCAAAACGCCCCATCCTTAAAACGGCGGCGATCGTGGCGCATGAACATCACGAGCGGTGGGACGGCAAAGGGTATCCCAGGGGACTTAGGGGCGAAGAGATCCATATTTACGGCCGAATTACCGCCGTGGCGGATGTCTTTGACGCGTTGGGCTCAGACAGGGTTTACAAAAAAGCGTGGCCGCTGGAGAAGATTATCAATCTCTTTAAAGAGGAGCGCGGTAGACAGTTTGACCCGGTTTTGGTCGATCTCTTTTTGGATAACCTGGAGCACTTTTTGGCGGCGAAGGTCAATATTGAGCAGATGGGTGACAATATGGCACTCTCCCGATACATCGAAAATTTTGAACAGGTTGACGAGTATATCGGCAAAAAGAGAAAGGGCGAGGTATGAGCGCGAAAAGCTGGTTGGTATGGCTGTTGACAGCAGGCGTGGCTTCGGCCTCGGTGCTGGAGATCTATCTGGATGGGGCGCGGTATACCTATCGGCCCCGGGACGGGTTTATAGGGTTTGCGGGAGAGATCGAGGCTTTTTGCGCGCAGAGGCCGGCGGCGCTGGTCGAGACGGATCAATGTCCCGCCGGGGTGCCGTTGTGCGGACTTTACCGAAAGATCGAAAAGAGAGCCCATCAGGTTCAAACCGCCCGGATTCGCGCCGATCTGTTACGCCAAACAACCGCCAATACGAGGCCGAGCAAACCGGACGCGAAAGCGTTGATCCGTTTTTGCGAGGTAACGGGCGCGCAGTCAGCCCGTTGGGAGCGTGAGGCCAAAGCGGGGCAGGCGCGTCTGAAACGTCTGCGGGGCCGTTTTGCCAAACGTGCCCGCTCGTCGTATCCTGTTGCCCTGGCTGAGCCCTGTTTAGAGGATGTGACCCTCATCTTTCCCGCCGGGGTGATCGGGGCGCGTGTCGGGTATACGGTGGATATTTCGACAAAAAAAGAGGATCGGGCGCGTATAACCCAATTGCTCTGGCTGACCAACCGAAGCGGGGTGGATATAGAGGCCGATGAGTTGAGGGTGACGGCCGAGCCCGTGGCGCGCCGTCTTGTACCCTACCGCTTTACCCCCTGGGTTATCAGAGAAGATGATATCTTTAAACGGATGGCCAAGTCACGGCGTGCTGACATCGAACCGAGGGCGCTCTCCGCTGCGATGCCGACGACGCTTACGGTGGAGGCCCCGCGCCGTTACCGGATCGATCATATGCGACTGCCCTCGACCGCGACGCCACTGCGGGCCGTTTTGCGCCGGTGGGACCAAAAAGCCGACTATTGGGAGGTCGCCTACAGTTATAGGGATAGGCGGGTTTTCAAGACCCTTGCCTTTTTGCCCAAATATCCGATTGACGCCGATAACGACTGGCGGGTCGTGGATGGCGGGCGTCTGGTAGCCAAAAAGGTTCAAGGCGCCTATCGGGAGGGGCGTTATACCCTCTTTTTGGGGGTGGACGAGGATGTAAACCTGCAAAGAGAGCGATTACACCTGAAGGCGAA
>JAMOMS010000211.1 GCA_027067015.1 Campylobacterales bacterium
ATGGTCGCCTGGCTCATCATGGCTGGCACCGCCCTTTTTGGCGACACGTTTGTGGGCATTAAAATCATGTCACTGGCGGTCTATGTTTTAACCACGCTCAATATCTATTTCCTGGCCAAAGCGCTTTTTCAAGACGAGACGGTCGCCTTTTTCAGCGGGGCGGCTTTTTTAACCCTTCCGGCGGTTTGGCTTTCGTCCCTCATTGTCTCGACCGACGTGCCGTTTCTTTTCTTCTGGTCGCTGGCGATGCTCTTTTTTATCAAAGCCGTCAAACACGACCGCTGGCGCGACTGGATTATTACCGGTATCGCCGGCGGCGGCGGGTTGATGAGCAAATATACCATGGTCATTTTTGTCGTTTCGGCCCTGGTCTATCTGGCCGGCAGTCAAACCTATCGGCACCATCTTAAAAACCCCAAACTCTACGCGGCCATGGGTATCGCGGCGCTTCTGTTTCTCCCCAACCTCTGGTGGAACTACACCCACGATTTTGTCAGTGTCAAGCATGTCAGCCACGACAACGCCAAGATCCGGGGACTTCACTTTCGCGTCAACAAGATGCTGGAGTTCCTGGCTTCGCAATTTGGGGTTTTTGGGCCCATATTTTTCGGTTGGTTGCTGGCGCTTTTGCCCAAAACCAAAACCCTTTTCCAAAAAGAGTCCTACCGCCTGCTGTGGTGGTTTATTGTCCCCATGTTTGGACTCATCCTTACCATCAGCCTGCTCTCAAGGGCCTTCGCCAACTGGTCGGCGCCCATGTATGTGGCCTCCACGGTGTTGGTGACGGCGTGGCTTGTCTACCATAAGCGCCGGTGGCTCTACGCCGCTTTGATTGTTAACATCGTGCTGGGGCTTGGGCTCTACCACCTGCATCAAATCACCGACGCAGTAGGGGTCAAGATGGGACGCCACGACCCTTACAACCGTGTCCGGGGATGGAAAAGGCTGGCAGAAGCGGTGTCTTCTCTTCTTGCCCGCCACCCCGACGCCAAACTGCTCAGCGACGACCGCAAAGAGCTGGCGGAGATGATCTACTACGTCCGTCCCCATCCCTTCAACGCGCTTATCTGGAACCCCGACGGCTCCAAAAAGAACCAGTATGAGATGGATACCGATATGAACCGACATATCGGCGAAAACTTTATTCTCATAACCGAAGAGCCCGACCGTATTGAGGAGGTGGCCCCCTCGTTTGAGGAGGTAAAACCGTTGAAAACCATACAGGTTCCGATAACTAAAGGTTTTGAAATGGTCTATTATGTATACTATCTCAAACATTTCAAAGGGTATGAAAAACAATGAAACTGAGTATGGTAGGCACCGGTTACGTCGGGCTGGTGACGGGAACCTGTTTTGCCGAGATGGGTAACGACGTCATTTGCGTTGATATTGACGAGAAGAAGATCGCCAAGCTCAAAGAGGGAATCATTCCCATCTATGAGCCGGGTTTGGAGGAGATGGTAAAAGACAATTACGCCAAAGGCACCCTCCATTTTACCACCGATATCAACGAAGCGCTTCAAAAAAGCGACATTATCTTTATTGCCGTGGGCACACCCCAGGGCGAGGACGGCAGTGCCGACTTACAATATGTGCTCAAAGTGGCCGAGCAGATCGGCGAGGGGATGACGCACGAGATGATCGTGGTGGACAAATCGACCGTGCCGGTCGGCACCGCCGACAAAGTGCGGGAAGT
>JAMOMS010000212.1 GCA_027067015.1 Campylobacterales bacterium
ATCGCATCAATCTCTATCTGGCTTTAGGGGGCGATTTTGAAAATTAAAAGCCTCTTTTTGCCGCTTCCATCAATTTTTTAAGCTCCTCTTCCTCTTTGCGTTTTTGTATCGCTTGGCGTCTGGCGACCGCTTCGTTGCTTGGGGTGGAAGGGTCGGCAAAGACCGCCTTGCCGTAAAGCGTGCATCCTTTGGTGCCGGGCTGGCAGACGATGCCCAGCAGATCGCACCACTCGCCTTTTTGATGAGAACAGGTCCAACCCATGGCGACTCCTTTTTGGCCTAATTTTACCAAACTACCGTCCCACGGCCCGATCCAGGTTGGCCAGGGCGGTAAAGAAGGCGTAGATGTCGATCACCAGCGCAGATTCGGCGTCGATGTGGCCCTGGCGGGCCTGTTGGAGTTCGATAAAGTCGGCCAGGCCGTTTTCGTAACGCTTTTGGGCCTGGTGAAACTTCTCTTTGGCTGAGGCGGCCACTTCGGGAGCCAGCCGTACCCGCTCGTAAGCCTTTTGCGTCAGCGTATAGGCGTCGGCGACCTGCTGGCGGACGGTGAGCTTTTGTCGCAAACACGCGGCGGCGCTCTTTTGGCTTTGGGCGAGGGCTTGTCGGTAACGGGCGTCTCGCGCCCCTCCTTCGTAAAGACTCCAGCGCAGTGTCACCAATCCTCTGGCCTGCCGGTCGGGAAACGCGGCTTTAAAGGCGTCGTCGCTAACGTGGTTGAGGGTATAGTCGCCTTCCAGCGCCAGGCGCGGATAGTAGGCCCCTTTGGCCTCTTTGACGACTGCCAGGGCGCTTTGGCGCCGCAGGCGACAGGCCGAAAGATCGGGCCGGTGGGCGTAGGCGTAGGCCTCCAGCTCTTTGAGGCTCTGGGCGGGACGTGCAGAGAGGGTGGCGTTGGCGTCGAGCCTGGGCGTTAGAATTTCGTACCCTTTCGCTTCGGCGTCCACGCCGATTTCGCGGGCCAGTTCGTAACCGGCGCGTAGGTAGTCGTAGCGGGTGTCGCTAAGCCGCTTTTGGGCCTGCAGGAGATTGACTTCGGCGTCGGTGACGTCGATCTTGGTGCGAATGCCCGCCTCAAAGTAGCGTTGGGCGCGGTAGAGCTGTTTTTCGTTGAGCCGCACGTCCTCTTCGGCCACGGCGATGAGGTGTTTGGCCTGCAGTAGGCGATAGTAGGCCGATTTGACGCGAAAGATTTTATCCAAAACCGCCTGTTTCAGGTCGGCTTCGGCCGCTTCTCTTTGCTTTTGGGTCGCTTCGACGAGGCTGTCGCTTCGGCCAAAGTCGTAAAGTAGCTGACTGGCGCCCAGGGTGCCGGTAACGAGCGCGCCGGAGAGGGTGTCGTCGATACGACTCATCACGCCGCCCGCGCCGCCTTGGAGGGTTACGGCCGGTTTTTTGGCGCTACGACTCTCTTGCCACTTTGCCAGCGAGGCGTTCAGATCGGCCCGATAAAGGGCCAGGTCGGGGCTCTGTTTTAGCGCCAGGGCAATAAGGTCGTCCAGGCTAAGGTACTTGGGCGCGCCAAACGCCGACATGGCGATCAGTAGGGCGATCAACGCTCTCATGCTTCCTCCTTGGGCAGACCGAATCCCAGCCTCTCGCGTATCGATTGCAAGACCACGAAGAGCACCGGTACCAGCAGGGTGCTGACAAACGTGGCCGCCACCATGCCCCCCAGCAGGGCCAGACCGATGGAGCGTTGCGTCAGCGCACCGGCGCCCGTGGTGAACGCGAGGGGCAAAATACCGAACAGAAACGAAAGAATCGTCATCATAATGGCCCGAAAACGCAAACGGCCGGCATTGACGGCGGCTTGGACGACGCTTTGGCCCTTTTCTCGAAGCTCCTTGGCGAATTCGACGATCAAGATGGCGTTTTTGGACGCCAGGGCAATCAGCAGAACCAATCCGACCTGGGCGTAGACGTTAAGCGGCAGTCCCGCCAGCCGCAGGGCCAAGACGGCGCCGATCATGACGATGGGCACCGAAAGCAGGATCATCAGCGGCAAAACCCAGCTTTCGTATTGGGCCGCCAAGACCAGGTAAACCACCAGCGTCACGAACGCAAAAAGATAGATCTGCGCGTTGCCCGCGAGTCTTTCTTGGTAACTCATGCCCGACCACTCAAACCCGTAGCCTTGGGGCAGGACCCGCTTGGCGATCTCCTCCATCGCCGCCATCGCTTCGCCGGAGCTATACCCCGGGGCCGCGTTGCCGGTAATCTGCACGGCGCGGTAGAGGTTGTAGTGGGTAAGATTTTGAGGCCCCAGACTTTGGCGGACGGTTACCAGCGCGCTTACCGGAACCATCTTGCCGTAAACGCTTTTGACAAAGAGTTTGCCAATATCGCCCTTTTGGCTGCGAAAGTCGGCGTCGGCTTGCACGAAGACCCGAAAGACTTTGCCGAATTTGGTAAAGTCGTTGATATAGACCGACCCCAAATAGGCCTGCAACGTGACAAAAAGCTCGGAAACGTCCACCCCCAGCGTCGCCGCCTTTTGGCGGTCGATGTCGATGATATAGGTGGGATAGGCGGTGTTGAAGGTGGTAAAGGCGCGGCCGATGCGGGGATCTTGGTTGGCAGTGGCGATGAGGCGTCTTACGTGGCCCATGAAGGTATCAAGATCGCCCGAGAGGTAGTCTTGGACCCGAAAGTCAAAGCCCCCCACGCTGCCAAGACCCGGAATGCCTGGCAGGTTGAAGGCGGCGATGCGGGCCTTTTCGTACTTGGCTCCCAGCCGATTGATCCGATCGATGATCGCCTCGACCTTTTGGGCGGGATCTTTGCGCTCGCTCCAGGGTTTAAGCGCCACAAAAAGCACGCCCGCACTCGGATCGAGCATCCCCGAGATGGCGTTAAAGCCGTCCACGGCGATGGTATCGGCCACGCCGGGAATTTGGGCCACCTCTTCGGCCAGCTTTTTGCGCACCCCTTCGGTCTGCTCGATCGCGCTGCCGGGGCGGAGGGTAATGGAGACGATGAGCGCCCCTTTGTCTTCGGAGGGCACGAAGGCGGTGGGGGTGTGGGCAAAGAGCCAATAGACCGCGCCAAGCAGTGCAAGAAAGCCTACCATCACCGTTTTGCGCCACGCGATCAGCGTGCCGACGAGTTTGGCGTAGCCTTCGGTCAGACGCGAAAAAAGCGCTTCGAATATCTCGAAAAACCGGGGCTTTTTGGCCCCCTCTTTTTGGCGGCGGATCATGATGGCGCTAAGCGCGGGCGAGAGCGTAAGGGCGTTGAGCGAGGAGATGATGACGGCAAAGGAGATGGTGAGCGCAAACTGCTGATAGAGCGAACCGGTGATCCCCGGCATCATCGAAACGGGCACGAAGACCGCTACTAAAACCAGCGTCGTGGCGATAATGGGGCCGATGAGCTCCACCATCGCCTTTTTGACCACTTCGCGAATGGGGAGCTCCGGCTCTTTTTGCATGATGACCTCGACGTTTTCGACCACCAAGATCACGTCGTCCACGACGATGCCGATGGCCAAAATCAGCCCAAAAAGGGTCAAAAAGTTGATCGAAAAGCCGGGGGCCAGTTTCATGGCCGCAAAGGCGCCGATGAGCGAGACGGGGATGGCCACCGAGGCGATGACGGTGGGGCGCCACGATTGAAGGAAGATATAGATGATCACGATTACCAGCAAAATCGCGATCAGCAGGTTTTGGACCACGTTGTCGATGGCCACCTCCACGTAGCGGGTGGTATCGTAGGGGATCTGGTAGGTGACCCCTTCGGGGAAGCGGGCTTTGAGGCGCTCCATCACTTCGCCCACCTTTTTGCGGATCTCCAGGGCGTTGGAGCCCGGAAGCTGATAGATGCCGATCATGCCGGTGGGGCGGTTGTTCAAAACCGCGTTCCAGTCGTACTTTTCGGCTCCCAGCTCTACTCTGGCTACGTCTTTGAGATAGACAAGGCGATTTTTGTCGTGGCGAACGACGATATGCTCAAACCCTTTTACGGTATCCAGGCGCCCCTTGGTGGTGAGGGTAAACTCCAGCAGTTGGCCCTTGGGAGCGGGCGCGGCGCCGATTTTGCCCAGGGCCGCCTGGCGGTTTTGGGCCCGTACGGCGGCGATCACTTCGGCGGGCGAGATGCCTAGGGATTTGAGTTTGTCGGGATTAAGCCAGATGCGCATGGCGTAGCGTTTGGCCCCCATGATCTCCGCCTTGCCCACGCCGGGAATTCGTTTTAGCTCGTCCAGGATATTGATGGCGATGAAGTTGCTTAAAAATTTGTCGTCGTAGCGCTCGTCGCCCACCAGCGTGACGGCGCAGACCATGTTGGCGCTCTCTTTATTGACGGTAATGCCCTGCTGTTTGACCTCCGCCGGCAGGGAGGGTTCGGCGATGGAGACCTTGTTTTGCACGTCCACCGCGGCGATGTCCAGATCGTAACCGGGCTCGAAATAGATCGTAATCAGCGACGTGCCCGAGGAGGTGGAAGAGGACTCCATGTAGAGCATCCCCTTGACGCCGTTGAGTTTGTCCTCCAGGGGCCTGGTGACGCTCTCTTCCACGTCAAAGGCGTTGGCGCCGGTGTAGTTGGCGGTGACGGTAACGGTGGGGGGTGCCACTTCGGGGAACTCCTGCACCGGAAGCAGATAGAGCGAAAGGGTGCCGGCGATGACGATGAGCAGAGCGATGACCGAGGCGAAGATCGGCCGTTTGATAAAAAAGTGGGAGAACATCCCCTTACTCCTCTTGCGCTTTTACCGGCAGGCCGTCGCGCACCTTGATCAGGTTGGAGACGATGACGCGATCGCCCTCCTTTAGACCCTTTTGCACGGCGAAAAAGCGGCGGGTCTCAAAGGCGATCTTCACGCTTTTTCGCACCGCTTTGCCCTTTTGGACCACATAGACGAACATGCCTTGCTGATCTTCTTGCAGAGCCTCTTTGGGGACGGTAAAAAAGGGGTAGCGGTCGGTGACAAAGAGATCGACGTACACAAAGGTGCCGGGCAGTAGGGCTTCGTCGGGATTGGGGGCGACGGCGCGCATGGTCAGGGTGGAGGTGGCGGGATCGATGCGGTTGTCGGCAAAATCGACCGTGGCGTTGAGCTCCAGGGTCTTTAGCATGGGATCTTGCCTTAGCAGACGCACGACGGCCCGTTTGGGGGCGCGGCCGCCGTATTTGGCGATTTTGCTCGCCTCCTTTTCGCTGGGGGCGAATTCGACGTAGATCGGATCGGTTTGCAAAATGGTTACCAGCGGCGTCGCTTCGCCAAAGCCCACCAGGTTGCCAACATCCACCAGCCGTTTGCCGGCCCGTCCCGAGACGGGGGCGCGCACCACGGTATAGGAGAGGTTGAGTTTGGCGTCGGCGATCTTGGCCTCGTCGCCCAAAAGGGCCGCCTTAAACTGCGCCACCTGCGCCTCGTACTCTTCCAGCGTGGCGCGGGGGGCCAGCCCTTCGGCCACCAGGGGGCGGTAGCGGGCGACGTTGGCCTGGGCCAGTTTAAGAGCCGCCTCGTCTTTGCGCTTTTGGGCTTGGGCGGCTTTGAGGGCCGCTTTATAGCGGTCGGGTTCTATCAAAAAGAGCTTTTGGCCCTTTTTGACCCGTTGGCCGTCTTGAAAGTAGCGCTTAAGCAGTTTGCCCGATACCCTGGCCCGCACCGTCTGCTCACTGCTGGCGCGCGCCGTGCCGGTGTAGGTGGCCCAGATGGGGACCGTCTTTTTGTGCGCCGTCAGCGTCTTAACCGCCAGCGACGGCGGGGCCTTTGGGGCGCTTTGGGGCGTTTGGTCTTGGCAGGCTACAAGAAAAAGTATGGGAAGAAGGAGTGGCAACAACCGCATGGCAACCCTTTGGTAATCAGAACCCATCTCAAAGATTCCTATATCCGGTAACGGAAGCGATTTGAATCTCCCTCCTTGATGGTGTTCTGGTATCGCCTGCGTCGAAGCGCCGTGATAAGAAGCAAAATCGCTCCGCTCGCAAGGTGGCCCGAAAAAGGCACGCTGACCGCGTTGAAAATGCTCGACTCGGCTTTGGCCAAGCCTTGCGCTTTTCGCCTTCTCATCGCACCCTTTTCGGGCCATTCCCTGATATAGGATCTTTAAGATGGGTTCTATGAAAAAATATGATGATATATCATAAACCAAAGGAGGTTAAGGGGAGGTTAGGGACAAAAGCGGGCTACTCCCCGCTCTCTTTTTCCGCTTCGTGTACCAAAACCCCCTCAATCAGCTTGTCGATATCGCCGTCGAGGATGGCGTCGACGTTGCTGAAAGCCTGGCCGCTTCTTAGGTCTTTGACCTGTTGGTAGGGGGCCAGGACGTAGGAGCGGATCTGGTGGCCCCAGCCGATCTCGCTTTTTTCCACGCCGTCGGCTTCGGCCTTTTTCTTCTCCAGCTCCAGCTCGTAAAGACGCGATTTTAGCATCTTCATGGCGGTGGCTTTGTTTTTGTGTTGTGAACGGTCGTTCTGGCACTGTACCACGATGCCGGTGGGGATGTGGGTGATACGGATGGCGCTTTCGGTTTTGTTGACGTGCTGGCCGCCGGCACCCGAGGCCCGGTAGGTGTCGATGCGCAGATCCTTGTCCTCGATCTCGATGTCGATGTCATCATCAATTTCGGGGGAGACCATGACGGAGGTAAAGGAGGTGTGGCGTCTGGCGTTGGAGTCAAAGGGGCTGATACGCACCAGCCGATGGATGCCGTTTTCGGCCTTCAGATACCCGTAGGCGTTTTCGCCCTTGATGATGAAGCTCACATCTTTAATGCCCGCCTCCTCGCCGGGCTGGTAGTCCAGCGTCTCGACCTTGAACCCCCGGCGCTCCGCCCAGCGCAGATACATCCGGTACAGAATGCTGGCCCAATCCTGGCTCTCAGTACCGCCCGCGCCCGGGTGGATAGAGACGATGGCGTTGTTGGCGTCATGCGGGCCGCTGAGCATCACCTCGATCTCCACCTTTTTCACCCGCTCCTCAATGTCGGGCGCTTCGTCAAAGAGGGTTTGGAGGGTCTCTTCGTCTTTTTCCTCCGTGGCCATCTCAAAAAGCTCCAGCGCGTCGTTGACGGCGCTTTCGGCCTCTTCGTATTTGTTCAAAAGGCGCTCCAGGCGGTTTTTCTCTTTTTGAATCTCGCCCGCCTTTTTGGCGTCGCTCCAAAAATCCTCCTGCATCTCCAGCTCGGCGATCTCGGCCAGCCGTTTGCGGATGTCGTTTGGTTTGACGATGTTTTTGATGTTTTCGATCTTGGTTTGCAGTTTTTTCATCAGTTCAGAAAATTCGTAGCTGTCCACGCGCTATCCTTGCTATAATTGCGATATTTTTAGCGCAATTATATCCAAAAGGGCGACCGTGAAAGTTGTACGAAGCGTTGAAGCGCTCAAAGAAGCCAGGGCGGAGTTAAAAGGGAGCGTGGGGTTTGTTCCTACCATGGGGGCACTGCACGAAGGGCACGTCAGCCTCATACGCAAAGCCCGAGAGGAGAACGACCATGTGATCGTCTCCATTTTTGTCAACCCCACCCAGTTTCTGCCGGGCGAGGATCTGGAAAAGTACCCCCGCAAAGAGGAGGCCGACCGGCGTATCTGCGAACTGGCGGGGGTCGATATCCTCTTTATGCCCGACGCTTCGGCGATGTACGGCGAAGACGAGGTGACGGTACGCGCGCCCAAATATCTTGGCTATATCTTAGAGGGCCATCGGCGGCCGGGGCACTTTGACGGTGTGGTGCGGGTGGTGCTCAAACTCTTCAATCTCACCCGACCGACCCGCGCCTACTTTGGCAAAAAAGACGCCCAGCAGTTGGTGATTTTGCAAAGAATGGTGAGTGATCTCTTTTTGCCGCTTGAGATCGTGCCGGTGGAGACGGTGCGCGAAGCCGACGGGTTGGCGCTAAGCAGTCGCAACGTCTATTTAAGCGCCGAGGAGCGCCAAAAGGCGCTGGCTATTTCAAAAGCCCTCAAACGCGCCTCCAAGATGGTGGGGGCGGGGGAGTTGGATGTCGCGCGCCTCAAAGAGGCGATGGAAGCGGTTTTGGCGGAGCTGGAGGTGGAGTATGTCGCCTTTGTCAACCGCCGGTTTGAGCCTGTTGAAAAGATAGAGATACAAAACAGCATCATTCTCATAGCCGCCCGGGTAGGGCAGACCCGGCTGATTGACAATATCTGGCTTTGACGTCTGTTTTAATGGTGTTTGGTCGGTTTGGGGTAGTGGCCCAGTGAGGGGTCGGGTGTCAGGTAGCCCTCTTTGACCATCAGCTCCACCACCTGTTTAAAGACCGGCACGGCGCTCATGGCGGCGAAGTAGTGGTAGGGTTTTTTGGCCTCCCTGACCAGCACGCCGATGGTGTAGCGATGCTTGCGGTCGTTGGCGAAACCGATAAAGGTGCTGTTGTATTT
>JAMOMS010000213.1 GCA_027067015.1 Campylobacterales bacterium
CGCCGGAGGCGTTTGTGCCCGCGCCCAAAGTGATGTCGTCGGTTTTGCGGATTGTCAAGCACTGCTCCCTTGACGATCCGGCGTTTGAAGAGTTTTTGCGAACCGCTTTTGCGCAACCGCGCAAGACGCTGGCCAAAAACCTCTCCAAACAGTATGCCAAAACGGATGTAACAGAGGCTCTTGCGCGTTACGGTCTGGCTTCCTCCGTCCGCCCCCACGAAGTGGCGACATCCCTCTATCACCACCTATACAATGATTTGAAAGGTGAGACGGATGGAAGAGAAAAAGAATCAGGGGAACAACCCCGAAAAAAAGACAGGTCAAAACGGCGGACAGAACCAAAACAGTAACAGGCGCCGATCCCGCCGCCCCCGCAACAACAACGCGCAGGGAGAAAATCGCGCCAAAAACGGCCAACCAAACCAGCAGGGCGGCAATCGCCAGGGCAATAAAAGCAGTAACAGAAGCCGAGGTCGCGGCCGGGGTCGCGGGAATGGCCGAAACCCCGAAAGTCACTACAAAACCCCCAAAAACGTGCAACGTAGCAGTAACGGGATTTATACCGACATCAACCAGGCGATCGCCGCCAACAAAGCGGTACACGAGGAGCGGCTCAAAACCGCCAACAAGATCGACGTGAACAACCGGGCCAAGATCCGCTTTACGCCTCTGGGCGGGTTGGGTGAGATCGGCGGCAATATCGCGGTGCTTGAGACCGAAGAGAGCGCCATTATTATTGATGTGGGGATGAGTTTCCCCGACGAGACGATGCACGGCGTGGATATTCTGGTGCCCGATTTTAGCTATCTGCACACCATCAAGGACAAAATCGCGGGCATTGTCATCACCCACGCCCACGAAGATCACATCGGCGCGGTGCCCTACCTTTTCAAAGAGCTCAAGTTCCCCATTTACGGCACACCCCTGCCTTTGGGGATGATCGCCAACAAATTTGACGAGCACGGGCTTAAAAACGACAAAGAGAAATATTTCCGTTATGTGGAGAAGCGCAAACCCATCAAAATCGGCGATTTCGAGATTGAGTGGATCCATATGACCCACTCAATTATCGACGCCTCTTCATTGGCGATCCGCACGCCCGCCGGGATTATTATCCATACCGGCGACTTCAAGATCGACCACACCCCTGTCGACGGCTACACCGCCGACTTGCACCGGTTGGCGCAGTATGGCGAAGAGGGGGTATTGTTACTGCTCTCAGACAGCACCAACAGCCACAAACCGGGCATTACAAAAAGCGAAAAGAGTGTCGGCCCCACCTTCGACCATCTTTTCGCCAAGGCCAAGGGGCGGGTGATTATGTCTACCTTCTCCTCCAACATTCACCGGGTCTACCAGGCCATCGAGCACGGCATCAAGTACGGCAGAAAAATCGCCGTCATCGGCCGATCCATGGAGCGCAACCTGGAGACCGCCCGGCAGTTGGGATACATTGACATTCCCGAAGATGTCTTCATTGACGCCCACGAGGTGGTGCGCTACAGCGACAACGAGGTGCTTATTGTCACAACCGGCAGTCAGGGCGAGGAGATGAGCGCGCTTTACCGCATGGCGACCGACGAGCACCGCCATATCAAGATCAAACCCTCCGATACCATCATCATCTCCGCCAAGGCGATTCCGGGCAACGAGGGGAGCGTGTCGCGCATTATGAACCATCTTA
>JAMOMS010000214.1 GCA_027067015.1 Campylobacterales bacterium
CCGCGCCTCCTATACGCTGGCCGGCGGCGGTAGCGGCGTGGCCTACAACATTGATGAGTTCAAGCAGTTGGCCGCCGCGGGGTTGGAGGCGAGTCCCATTAGCGAGATTCTGATCGAAGAGAGCCTGCTGGGGTGGAAAGAGTACGAGATGGAGGTGATCCGAGACCGGGAGGACAACTGCATCATTGTCTGCTCTATTGAAAACCTTGATCCCATGGGGGTGCATACGGGCGACTCCATTACCGTCGCGCCCGCGTTGACGCTGACCGATAAAGAGTACCAGCGTATGCGTGACGCCAGTTTCGCCATTTTGCGTGAGATCGGCGTGGATACGGGCGGCTCCAATGTGCAGTTTTCGGTCAACCCCGAGACGGGACGGATGATCGTCATTGAAATGAACCCCCGGGTCTCCCGCTCTTCGGCGCTGGCTTCCAAAGCCACGGGGTATCCCATCGCCAAAGTGGCGACGCTACTGGCGGTAGGTTATACGCTGGATGAGATCAAAAACGACATCACCGGCACGCCGGCCAGCTTCGAGCCGGTGATTGACTATATTGTCACCAAGATTCCCCGCTTTACTTTTGAAAAGTTCCCGATGGCCGACAGCACGTTGACGACGTCTATGAAGTCGGTGGGCGAGGTGATGGCCATTGGCCGAACTTTCAAAGAGTCGGTGCAAAAGGCGCTCTGCTCACTGGAGACGGGGTTGTCGGGGTTTGACCCGGTTGTGTGTGACGCCGAGACCCTCAAGCGCGAGATTCGCCGTCCCAACGCCGACCGCCTGCTCTATGTGGCCCAGGCGTTTCGTGAGGGCATGAGCGTGGAGGAGGTCTTTGGGCTGAGCAAGATTGATCCCTGGTTCTTGCGCCAGATTCATGACATTGTCGAGAGCGAAAAAGGCGTCACCGTCGAGACCCTGCACGACGCCGAGGCCCTGCGCCGTCTCAAGGCCGACGGCTTTAGCGACATGATGATCGCCAAAATCATCAACGCCAAAGAGGGGCTGGACCTGAGTGAAAACGATGTCTACGCCGCCAGAAAGCGCCACGGCATCGAGCTGGAGTATCACGAGGTAGATACCTGCGCCGCCGAGTTCAAGGCGCTAACACCCTATCTCTACTCCTCCACCAACATCATGGCCCTGCCAAACGCCGGCCGCAAGCCCGAAGAGAAGAGCGGCAAGGTGCTCATTATCGGCGGCGGGCCCAACCGGATCGGCCAGGGGATCGAGTTTGATTACTGCTGTGTCCATGCCGCCTTTGCCCTTAAAGATATGGGGATGACCTCCATCATGTACAACTGCAACCCCGAAACGGTCTCCACCGATTATGACACCAGCGACGTGCTCTATTTTGATCCCATCGACTTTGAGCACGTGCGCCAGGTGATCGAGACGGAAAAACCCGACGGCATCATTGTGCACTTTGGCGGTCAGACCCCGTTGAAACTGGCCAAGAAGATCACCTCCATCGGCGGCAAAATCATCGGTACCAGCGCCCGGGTGATCGACGAAGCCGAAGATAGGGAGAAGTTTTCGGCCTTTATTGAGAAACTGGGGCTCAAACAGCCCGAAAACGGCACCGCCTTTACCAAAGAGGAGGCCTTTGCCATCGCCTCGCGCATCGGGTATCCCGTGCTGGTGCGGCCCAGCTACGTGCT
>JAMOMS010000215.1 GCA_027067015.1 Campylobacterales bacterium
GGCTGTCGTCATGCACGCCGGTACGAGATTCATATGCGTTAATATGTTTGACCGCCGCCAGGGTAATGAGGATGGTGAGCAAAAAGAGGGTGGAGACGGGAAAAAAGAGCAAAACGGCGTACCCGACCGCCAAAGCGGCCAGCGAGCCCCATGTACCGGGGGCTTTGGGCAGGAGGCCGCTTCCCAAAAAGGCAAGAAAAAGCTTCTCTGAAAGGTTCATCAAGGCTCCATTCTCTAAAATGGTACTATTTTAGCGCATTTATCCCTTGAATTAAGCCTGTTGTCAGATAGAAACCGACAAAATGTTAATAAAGGTGAATGAAAGGAACGGCGTGCGACGGATCTTGGCGGCGGTACTCTTTGCGATGTTAGGCAGGGCGGAAGAGACGGATATTTCCGATTTGCTTGAATCTTACCGTATCGCGTCGGATCTTTCAAAAATCACCGTCAAGGAAGCGGCCGGTGTTGTAGAAGTCTTTACCCGCGATATGCTTGAAAAGATGCAGGCGCATACGCTGGCGGATGTATTAAAAACATTGTCCGTTCTCAACTACAGCCGTACCTCAAGAAATATCCCTCTTTTTACCAAGTCCAGTGTCGGTTTTTTCCCGGTTTCAACGGTAAGACTCTATATTGATGATCATGATTTGACCTCCTCAAGTTTTGGTAGCGCCCTTTTGTTATGGGGTGATATGCCCATTGAGCAGATCGATCATATTGAAGTCTATAAAGGGGCGTCATCCAATGAGTTTGGCAATGAGACGGGATCAATTATTATTCGGCTATACACCAAGGTACCGGAAAGGGAAGAGGGGGGGAAGGTACGGTTGATGGCCGACAACCATGGCAGTTATGAAGGGCATTTCTATTATGCCGGTCAATTCGGCAATGGTTGGAAAGGGCTGATTTACGCGGAGAACGATGATATCGCGCGTCGAAAATTTCATTATGCGAACACTTTGATTCAAAGTGATAAACGGGGTTATCTTCTACAAGGGATGGTGGCCAAAGGGGGGTTTCGTATCGATTTTGGCCGTTATGAGAAGCGAGGGGATCCCTTTTTGGGTGCTTCTGTGCCCTATCGACCGTTAGAGGGTTCTCAATCGGGTTATCATACCTATGCGCATATAAGTTATAAATTGGCGTGCGGTATCAAACTCACGGGGGCTTACGATCGACTGGATTACCGACGTAACGAGCAAAAAGCATTACCGGATAGCTTGGTTTTGCCTTATCCGGTAACCAAGCGATTTCGTTCCAATATTGACGATACCATCTATACCCTTCAGGCCGAAAAGGGGCTTGATGTGGGGCGATGGCACCTTTTTGGCGGCCTTTTTTACAAATACAAGGGGTTTCATAACCAAACAATTGTACGTTATAACGCCTCTTTGTCGCCTCTTTATGATGATTATAGCGGCGGTTTAAATATCTATTCGCTCTATACCGAAGGACAGTACGCCTTGTCCGCCAATGATGTCGTGACACTCTCCATAAAGGGTGATCGCCTCGATTATACCCGGGACGTTACCGACTATACGGGATGGATTGTACGAGGCGGGTTTATTCACAAAAATGGGCCTTGGTTTGGCAAAATCTTTTTAACACGGGGCTATTTGAGCCTGCCGATGTACCAGCTTTTTGACGGGAAAAATCATCTTATAGGGGGCAATCCGGGGTTGGATCCTATTAAAGTGCGTTTGCTCGCCACCGCCGATCTCTCCTGGCAGAAAGGGGCGAATACGTGGACGTGCCAAGTGGCCTATTCGGACAATAGCGATAGGGTGATCTATCATCCCGCAAAAGGGTTTGTCAACCAACCGGGTAGCAGTCGCTATCGGCGTGTTACGCTTAGCTATACCCGTCGATGGCGTCCGGGGGATTTTACAAAAATTTCTTGGTATGGGGGCGCGCGCACTCCCGCGGTACATCTGAGTCCAGATTACGGCGTGATGGTTGAGTCTTTTAACCGATTCGGCGCATTTGAACTCTATAACGGTCTGCATTTGTATGGCCCTTACCGCTATTTTGAGCGATCGTTGGATGCGGGCTGGGACTATACCGTGGCCGTGAAATATCATCTGACACCGGATCTTTCGGTAGGGATACGCTGTGAGAATCTTTTAAACGACGGATATATCCAGGCTTACAAAGATATTGACGGGGTGGCGGCATTTCCGGTGTATGATCAGAAATTCTGGTTGAACGTGGAGTATCTTTTTTAAGCTAGTGTAATCGCTTCCGGCGGGAGGGGTTTGGAGAAGTAGTAACCTTGAAAACAGCGACACCCCATCTCTTTGAGCCGTTTGTAGTGCGCTTCGCTCTCGACCCCCTCGGCAATCACCTCCAGGTTGAGCGATTGACCCAATAACAAAATACTTTTGACAATGGCTTCATCTACCGGCTCTTTGAGCATGGTACGCACAAATCCCATGTCGATTTTAAGCTGGTCGATGGGAAGAGATTTCAAATAGGCAAGAGAGGCGTATTCGGTTCCAAAATCATCCAAAGCAATCCGTATGCCCGATTGCCGGATCCGTCTCATCTTCTCAATGGTTTGTTCGCGGTTGGCAATGAGCAGGGTTTCGGTCAGTTCAAGCTTGAGTCGATGAAGACTTATGCCGTGACGCTCAACAATGCGGTACAGCTCTGTTTCAAAATTCTCATCGTGAAATTGTCGCGCGCTGATGTTGACGGCAACGCAAAACTCCTCTTCTCCCAACTCTTTTTCCCAGCGTGCCAACTGCGCGCAGGCGGCGTCAAGCACCCAATGGCCGATTTGAATAATCAGATCGCTTCTTTCGGCAAGCGGGATAAACTCTCCCGGCGTCAATAAGCCTTTTTCGGGATGTTGCCAGCGAATAAGGGCCTCGGCGCCGCATAGGCGTCGGTCGGCATTGAGTTGGGGTTGGAAATAGAGCCTAAACTCCCCTTTGCGAAGGGCTACCAGTAAACGGGTATAAAGCACGGCGTACTCATTGGCGCGCTCTTGGGCCTTGCGGTCAAAAAAGGCGATCTTTTTGCCTTCATACTTGGCCGTTTCGACGGCAAAGTCGGCGTAGCGGAACAGGTTTTCGACATTCTCCTCATCACGATCAATCAAAACGACGCCGATGTTAAAGCCCAGGGCGATCTTTTGGTTGTCAATCTCATACTCCTCTTCCAAAATATCCAAGAGTTTTTGAAGAGCCGTTTCAGCCTTGATAATCAGGTCATCTTCTTGGGCAAAAAGATGGGGAATGAGCATAAACTCATCCGCAAAGAGTCGGGCGATGGCTAAACTGTTTGGACAGGCTTTCTTGAGCCTTTCAGCCACAAGGATGAGCACTTTGTCGGCTGTTTTGCGTCCGTAAGCCTCATTGATCAGGCGGAAATTTTTAATGTTTATGCGTGCCAATACCCCCGAGTATCTGGTATGGTTTTGACGCATGCGCCACTGGATTGCTTCACTAATGCCTTGGCGGTTGAGCAGACCGGTTAACGGGTCGTGCCGTTCCATGAAAGCCAGCCGTTTCTCCATGGCTTTTTGTTTGCTCAAATCAATAAAGGAGATCACAAAATATCGGGTGTGCCCTTGCGGGTCGTTTACGGTTTGGATGGAAACCTTTTCCGGGTGGATGGACCCCTCTTTGTGTCGAAAGGAGAGTTCACCCTTCCAGTAACCCGTTTGGCGGACTTTTCGCAAAATTTTTAGAAAGAATCCGCAGTCGTGAATGTAAGGATTTAAAATATCGGTAAGATGCGCTTGCGCCTCTTGCTGGGTGTAGCCGGTGGTTTCGACAAAGGCGTCGTTGACTTTAAGTAGATGCAAGTGCCGATCAAGTATGGCGGTGGCGTTTTGGGTCTCAAAGGCGATTTTAAGCGTTTCTTGGTTTTTTTGTATACGAGTCAGCATGGCGTTGACGGCGCTGTAGAGTTTGCCGATCTCATCCTGACGCTTACAGGAAAGGTGCGCGCCCGCGGGAGGGGAGTCGCCGATTTTAAAAAGATAGGCCACCAGCTTTAAAATGGGGCGGCTAAAGTGCTCGGCCAGCTTTTGGGCAAAGAAGAGAACAAGAAGCGCGATAATCGCCAAGGCCGATACTAAGAAAGGAAAGTTCTCTTTTAATATCTCGGCAAAGGTTTTGATGCGCAGTTTGATCCAAAGATAGCCGGTGAGGCGGTCGGGGTAGGTAATATCTTGAAAAAGTGTCAGGTTGGGCCCCTCGCGAACGACGTGAGGGGTATGATGTGAAGAGAATGGGGGTGGTGGAAAACTTTGGCCGTCGGCGCTGTATTCGTAGATTGCTTCCCCGTTTGGCGTATAAATAACCAGTGCCAAAAGGTGGGGGAAAGAGGCGAGCTCTCTATTAATATCCGCCGCCGTGGTGATCTCTTTGAGCAAAATGATGCGTGTGGCTTTTTGGGCGACCATTTTGGCAATGGCGTGCGCGGTGTGGATGCCGTTTAGGTAGGATTGACGAAGATGCCAAAAGCTCAGTGTCGCATAGGTAAAGAGGGCCGAGAAAAGGGCCAACAAAAGGGCGTGCAAAAAGAGTTGGCGGCGAATCGATCGGGAGAAGTTCACGGATTGCTCCCTTTTTTAATGGGCAAGGAGGGGTCGTTTCCCCACTCCAGCCAGGAGCCTTCGTAGACCGAAACACGGTAGCCCAGCCGTTTAAGCACCAAAAAGTTCAAAGCCGCGTCGGCGCCGTCCTCGCAGTAAAGGATGATGGGACGGTTTTTGGGAAGGTCGTGATAGATCTGCTCAAGCTCTTTGAGGCTTTTAAGTGAAGCGTGGCGAACTTTTTGGATGTAGTTTAACGAGCCCGGGTAGTTGAGGGCGCCGGGAATGTGACCGGCCCGTTTGGCGTGCGATTTCTCTCCCCGGTAATATTCGGGCGGTCGGCCGTCGATAATTGTTTTTTTCCCGAGGGCCAGATAGGTGCTGAGTTTGGTTTCGATAATGGTGTTATCGATACGCGGGATAAAGTGCCCTTTGGGCGGGTAAAAGGGGCGGGTCGAGACGGGAATATGGCCGTCTGGCCAGTTGCCGTATCCTACACTCAGCAGTCCTACGCGCTCAAGCCCGATCAGTTTGCCCACCCATACGCCCCTGGCGGCCCAAATGAGTTGATCTCCGCCGTACATGACAACCTTGCTGTGGTTACTGATGCCCGCGTTTTCAAACGCCTGTTTGAGCGTGTCAATTTTGGGAAGCATGAGGTTTTTGTCGAAAAAAACCTGAAAAACAGGAAGGTTGACGGCATGGCGAATATGGCCGCGCCGATAGCTTTTGGCGTTGCGTACATCCACGATGACAAGGTCGGGATCGTCCAGGTTCCGATAGAGCCAATCCAAGGAAACAAGCAAAGGAAAACGGTTGTCGGCATGGAGGTTGAGAAAGAAGATAGATGCCAAAAGGAGTTTAAGCAATAAAACGCGCCGACCGCTCATCCTTTCTACCTTTGGGGTTGACGTTATTTAAGTATAACATAAAAAAATGGCATAAAAAGGGCAACTGGATGGCTGTTTTCGAAAAAATATTTTCAATAGAAATTAAAACAAATAGCAGTAGACTTTTTTAAACAAAAATTGAAAAATTTTGGAGGACGGTGTGCAAAAACGTGGTCGGAACTTTTGTCATGCGGGACTTCAAATCGATCAGCGGGGGCCCATCTGTCTTTATGAGGGGCAGGCGCATCGTATCTACTGGTTGGGGGCGGATAACGCCAGTGCGTTTCGCTTTAATGTCTATTTGATTCTGGATCATGACGAAGGGATCATTATTGATCCCGGAAGTCGGGATTTTTTTCAAGAGATTTTTCAAAAAGTCTCCCAGGTGTGCGACCCTTCGCAGATCAAGGCTTTAAGTCTCTGCCATCAAGATCCCGACGTGGCCGGCTCTATTAAAGACTGGTTGGCTTTTAATCCGGAAATCGCGATTATCACCTCAGAACGCACCAATGTCTTATTGCCCCATTACGGTGTGGGTAACTACCGTTTTTACAATATTGTAGATAAGCCCGTTTGGCGTTTTGAAAGCGGTCGTAAACTCCGTTTTATTGAAGCGCCCTTTTTGCACTTCTCCGGCGCCTACGCGACCTATGACGAGACCAGCGGTTTTCTCTTTTCGGGAGACATTTGGGCCGCGCTGGATACGGATAGGATGCTGGTGGTGGAAGATTTTGACTACCATATTACCCTGATGGACCTGTTTCACATTGACTATATGGCGTGCAACAGGGCGGCGGTGGGTTTTGCCAAACGGCTGGATGATTATGAGATTGAGGCCATTTTGCCTCAGCACGGCTCTATTATTCCCTCGCCTTTTGTCAGTCGGGCGGTCGATTATTTGATGGATCTGCAGTGCGGTTTGGATCTTGTCTATCCCGATTTATAAAGAGGCGTCATGAAAGAGGATGAAGTAGCGCTTTTAAAAGCGCGTATCGCGGAGCTGGAGCATAGGGTCAAAATCTCTCAACAGACACTACGCCAGTATGCGCTGATAAAACGTAAGCATAAAGAAGCGCTGGACTTTTTAAATAGCCAAAAGCGCTTTACCGCATCTATTATTGAGTCCAGCTCACACGCGGTGATCGCGATTAATCACCAAAAGAGGGTGGTACTTTTTAACGGAGCGGCCGAGAGAATATTCGGATATACAAAAAAAGAGATGCTCAACAAAGATACCCTTCATCTTATTATTCCTCCCAAATATTACAAAGACCATGTTCGGGCGGTGGATCATTTTTTAAAAACCGGTGAGTCAATCGGCATTATCGGCGGACGGGTGGAGTTGGAAGGGCAACGGCGTGACGGCACCCTTTTTCCCGTGCGAATCGGCTTTGGTGTGGGAGAAAATAACGGAAAAAGAGTCATTATCGCCAATATCGAAGATATTACCAAAGAGCGTCGGCAGTCGCAGATGATGCAACAACATAACAAGCTGGCGGCCATGGGAGAGATGATAGGCGCCATCGCGCACCAGTGGCGACAACCGCTTAATACCCTGGCTACCGCGGTGCAAAACCTGGAGCTCGATTATGCCGAAGGGCTTTTGTGTGATGAACAATATGTTAAAGAGTTTATTCAAAAAAACAAACAGATAATTAAATTTATGTCCAAAACCATTGATGATTTTCGCTCCTTTGTGCGGATTGATACCGAAAAGGAGTCGTTTGACGTGATGGAGGCGACGCAGGATGTGGTGAATATGCTTTCGGCCCAATTGAATCATCACGGTATCAAAGTTTCTGTCAGGGGAGAGAGTTTTCTTTTTAAAGGCTATAGGAGTGAGTTTCAGCAAGTGATTATGAACCTGTTATCCAACGCCAAAGATGCCCTGTTGCAGGCTGACGTTGTTGAGCCTACCGTGACCGTGACCATCTCAAAAGGAAAAATTGAGGTGTGTGACAACGGCGGCGGCATTGATGAAAGCGTTTTGCCGCGTATTTTTGAACCCTATTTTACGACAAAAAAAGAGCAGGGAACCGGGCTTGGGCTCTATATGTCCAAGATGTTTATTGAAGAGCATATGGGTGGAACCCTGGAAGCCCTTAACAGGGGTGACAACGCCTGTTTTGTGATCCATTTGCGCGTAAAGGACAAGGTACATGTTTGAGGATTTGACCGTTTTATATGTGGAGGATGAGGCGGAGGCGCGTAACAATACGGCCCGCTTTCTCAAAACGGTGTGTAAAACGCTTTATACCGCCTGTGACGGTTTAGAAGGCATGGCGCTGTATGAAGAGTTTTTGCCGGACCTGGTGATTACCGATATCCGTATGCCCAAAATGGACGGCATTCAAATGGCCAGGCAGATTCGTCAACACAATGCGCAACAACCCATTATCTTTATGACCGCCTATAGCGAAAGCGACTACTTTTTGCGGGCCATTGAGATGCAGGTAGACGGCTATTTGCTCAAACCGGTCGATTACGATCTTTTGCGAAAAAAGATCGCCGACGTCGTGGCCCATATTCGTATCAAACGAGAGGTTCTTTCCCAGCAACGTCTATTGGGTGAACTGGTTGATATGCAAGAAGATCTCTTGGCGGTGCTGGAAGAGCATGGGCACGTTCTTTTTGCCAACAGAAAGTTCCTGGACTTTTTCGGAGTGGATTGTGTAGAGGATTTTATGCGCCGATATGGGACGCTTTCAGCCTGCTTTGAGGAGATAGAGGGGGCCTTTACCCCCATGC
>JAMOMS010000216.1 GCA_027067015.1 Campylobacterales bacterium
CGTCTTTGGCGTTACAGCGGTGGCGTTGACACTGTTTCAACGCCCCTTTACCCATCGGGGCGGCAAACCCTTTTTACTCTTTTTCCGCGGCTTAATGGGCTTTTTGGCTCTGTTGGCCTTCTTTTACAACATTGCCCATATCCCGCTGGGTGACGCCATGACCTACTCCAAAACCTCTCCCATCTTTACCGCCTTTTTCGCCTGGCTCTTTTTAAAAGAGCGGATGGGGCCCTACGGCTGGCTGGCGCTGGCGGCCGGATTTGCGGGGGTGGTGCTTATTGCCAAACCGACGGGCCTGCATCTGGATAAAACCGCCTGGTTGGGACTCTTTAGCGGGGTGGGGGCGGCGCTTGCCTATACGGCGGTGCGGGAGCTAAAGCGCTACTACGACACCCGCGCCATTGTCCTCTCTTTTATGGGGGTCGGGACGGCGGGACCGCTGATACTGATGGCGATCAGCCCTTATGTCAACGCCCCGGAACTGGATATGATGCTGGGGGTGTTTGTACTGCCCAGCGGTATCATGTGGTTATACGTGATAGCGTTGGGCATTTTCGCAACGTTTGCACAGGTTTACATGACCAAAGCCTACGGGGCCACGCAAGCCGGTATCGTAGGCGCGGTAAGTTATAGTAATATACTTTTTTCGATTATCCTGGGATTGCTTATTGGTGATCCCTTTCCCGATCCGTTAACATGGCTGGGGATCGGGTTGGTGATAACCGCCGGTCTGTTAGTCACGAAAAAAGGATAATTATGCTAAAGTGTCTTATAGGGAGGCATCAATGAATACAGAATGGATGGTGGCCGGGGCGGTTTCAGCCCTGGGTGTTTTAGGGTTGGGCTGGGGCCTTTGGCGTGCCGGTCGGGCCAAAGCGGAAATGGCAGGATGTCTGGAGCAGATCGAAGCGCTAAAACAGGAACTCAAAGACGCCAGAACCTATGACCCGGTTACCCGAACGCTCAATTACCAGGCTTTCAGCAAAGGGGCCTATATTCTCTTTCGGCTGGCCCATCGTCATCAATGGCCGGTATCGCTGTTGGTGATTGATGTGATCGATTTGGAGCGTATCAACCTCAAATACGGCTACAAAGCGGGTAACGCCGTGTTGGTAAGCATGGCGTCGGCTATTGATTACGCGGTACGAAGCAGTGACGTGGTGGGACGGTTTGAAGGGTCAAAATTTTTCGTGGTACTCCAGGAGTGTGATGAGGAGGGGGTGCCGATTATTCTCAAACGTATTTTGGAGAAGATCAAAGAGGAACCGCCGGTTTATCAGGATAAAGAGGTACCGTTTGAGTTTCGGGCCGCCGCGACGACCAACCGGGGCAAAGAGGCCTATTTGCAGGAGATGATTAGCGACGTAGAACGCGGATTGGTGGAGGCCAAATCACGGGGTGAGCAGTTTGTACGCGTCAAGAGCGACACAAAAGAGAGCGCATGATCCTGATTGCCGGCCCCTGCGTGATTGAAAGCCGCGACACGCTTTTGCGCATTGCCGAGGCGCTTGTCCCGTTGGCGGAGCGCCAGGATACAACCTTTTACTTTAAAGCCAGTTTCGACAAGGCCAACCGTACCTCGCTGGAGAGTTTTCGAGGCCCCGGTTTACAGGAGGGGCTGAAACTGTTGGAAGAGGTGAAAACCTCTTTTGGTTATCGCATTCTTACCGATATCCATGAATCTTTCCAGGCCACACCGACGGCGGAGGTGGCCGATGTTTTGCAGATTCCCGCTTTTTTGTGTCGTCAAACCGACCTGCTGGTGGCCGCCGCCCAAACCCCCGCGGTGGTAAACATCAAAAAGGGGCAGTTTATGGTGCCTTCGGATATGCGCTATTCGGTTTTGAAAGTGTTGAAAACGCGGGGGTATGAGCGGGTCGATTACGAAACAAGCTTGAAAGCGGGTGTCTGGCTGACCGAGCGGGGCAGTACGTTTGGTTACGGCAATCTGGTGGTGGATATGCGAAGCCTCGCTATTATGCGGCAGTTTGCGCCGGTGGTCTTTGACGCTACCCACAGCGTGCAGATGCCGGGTCAAAACGGCAAAACCGGGGGAGATCGCCGTTTTGTGCCGATTCTTGCCAGGGCCGCTGGCGCGGCGGGCGTGGACGGCTTTTTCTTCGAGACCCATTTCGATCCTGATAGCGCGCTCTCTGACGGCCCCAATATGATCAGGCTGGAAGATCTTCCTCCCCTGGTCGATCAACTTGCCAAAATCGGCGAAATAGTCGCCTGAAAATTGGCTTTGCCCGGGTAAGCGGGCGCGCTGATCTGAAATTTATACCACTTTCGCTAAAATATCCCCAATTTATCTTCGTAAGGAAAGAGCATGAATATTCTTGAAGGCAAACTGCGCCTGCACGGCAGTGAGCGGATCGCCGTGATCGCCAGCCGTTTTAACCACATTATTACCGATCGTCTGGTGGAAGGGGCCAAAGACGCCTTTTTGCGCCACGGCGGCAAAGAGGAGAACCTGGATCTTATTTTGGTGCCCGGGGCTTTTGAGATTCCGTTTGCTTTGCAAAAGGTGCTCTCAAGCGGCCAATATGACGGGGTGTGCTGTGTGGGCGCCATCATTCGGGGGTCTACGCCCCATTTTGACTACGTGGCCGCCGAGGCGACCAAAGGGGTGGCAAACGTGACGCTCAAACACGGCAAGCCGGTCGCCTTTGGGGTGCTCACTACCGATACGATCGAGCAGGCGATCGAGCGGGCGGGCTCCAAAGCGGGCAACAAAGGCTTTGAGGCGATGGCCGGCGTGATCGAGATGATTGACCTTTACCGCGCCCTGGAGGCCTGATGGCGACCCGTCACCAGGCCCGCGGGGCCGTTATCAGCCTGCTTTACGCCCACGACATCGGCAATCCGGAGGTGGAGAAGTTTGCCGAGGATATGCTGGAAGAAAAGAAGATCAGAAACCGTCAGCGGGCCTTTGCCATGGGCCTTTACAAGGGGGTGCTGGAGCATCTGGCGCAGATTGACGAGGAGATCAAGGCGCACCTGAAAGATTGGGATTTTGAGCGGCTTGACCATGTGGATCGCTCCATCTTGCGGCTGGGTACCTACGAACTGCTCTTTAGCGATCTGGACAGGGCCGTCGTGATTGACGAGGCGGTGGAGCTGGCCAAGGAGCTTGGCAGTGACCAGTCGCCCAAATTCGTCAACGGGGTACTGGACGCCGTGAAGAAGAGCAGTGACGTCAAGGACGCCGCGCAATGAGCCGCATGAGCGCGGCCGAGGCGGTGGAGCTGATTCGCCACGGCGATCTCAAAGAGCTGGGGCGCATGGCCTACGAAAAAAAAAGAGCGCTTCACCCCAAGGGCATCACCACCTTTGTCGTCGATCGCAACATCAACTACACCAACCGATGTTGGGTGGATTGCAAGTTTTGCGCCTTCTACCGCCACGCCGACGACGAGGATGTTTACGTTCTTAGTTTCGAGGAGATCGATCAGAAGATCGAAGAGCTTTTAGAGATCGGCGGGACGCAGATCCTGTTTCAAGGGGGCGTGCACCCCAAGCTCAAGATCGAGTGGTACGAGGATCTGGTCGAACACATCCACCAAAAATATCCCCAAGTAACCATCCACGGCTTTTCGGCAGTGGAGATCGACTATATCGCCAAAGTCTCGCGCATCTCGGTGGAGGAGGTCTTAAAACGCCTCAAAGCCAAGGGCCTGAGCTCCATCCCGGGGGCCGGGGCGGAGATTTTGAGCGATCGGGTGCGCGATATTATCGCGCCCAAAAAGATCGACGTCAAAGATTGGCTAAACGTCCACCGCCTGGCGCACCAAAACGGTATCAAGTCGACGGCGACGATGATGTTTGGCACCGTCGAGAGCGACGAGGAGATCGTGGAGCACTGGGAGCACGTGCGCAACCTGCAGGATGAAACGGGAGGCTTTCGCGCCTTTATTATGTGGAGTTTTCAGCCCTACAACACCGCTTTGCAAAAAGAGGGGATCGTCAGGCACAAAGCCAGCCCCAACCGCTATTTGCGCCTGCTGGCGGTCAGCCGCCTCTTTTTGGACAATATCAAAAATATCCAAAGCTCCTGGGTGACCCAGGGCAGTTACATCGGCCAGATGGCCCTGCTTTACGGCGCCAACGACCTGGGCAGTACGATGATGGAGGAAAACGTCGTGCGTGCCGCGGGGGCGGTGAACCGGATGAATCAGGAAGAGATGATCCGCCTCATTCGTGACATCGGCGAGACTCCCGCCAAGCGCAACACGGCCTACGAGATTCTGGAGATTTTTTGATGCCCGAAAACGGGGAGTTTGAAATCTGGCAAAAGTTAAGACTCTATGGCAAAGAGATCGACTTACATGCCAAACGGCTTCGGCAGGCCCGCGAAAAGTGCCGGCCCTTTATGCCTTTGCAACAAGAGCGGTACGAAACATTGCGCGAAGAGCAAGTTGAACATCTTGATTGGATGCTGTATCGTTTTGCCAAGATGCAAGACAGTATGGCCCAAAAGCTCTTCCCCTACGCTTTGGCGATGCTTGAAAACGATGAAAACTGGTTGAATCGCCCCTTTATCGACCTGCTTAACAGGATGGAGCGCATCGATCTTTTGCCCGATGCCAGAAAATGGCGATCGCTCAGGGGAGTACGAAACATGATCGCCCATGATTATGAAACGATGCCTGATAAAGCGGTAGCGACTCTTAATGATATTTACGAAGCGTCGGAGCGGCTCTTTGAAATCTGGGCCCATATCCGGCACTATCTGCAAGAACGGAAACTGTTGTGAGACTTGATGCGTGGGAAGTGGCGGCGATTGTTGAGTGTTTGCAAGAGAGTTTCGGCCACGGGGCGAAGGTCTATCTTTTTGGCAGTCGGACAGATGATAGCAAGCGGGGCGGGGATATCGACCTGTTTGTCGAATGCTCACCTCTGCCCGAGGATTGGCGCGGGCGAAAATCGGACTTTTGGATCTGTTTGCAGGAGCGTCTGGGGGAGCAGAGGATCGATATTCTTGTTGCCCGCGATCCCGACGATCCCATCGAACGCATCGCCAGACGTGACGGGATTTTGTTGGAGGGATAGATGCGAAAAATTTTATGGATTTTGGCACTGTTGCAAGGAGTGTTGATGAGCGCGGTTTTGGATAAAGTGACGGTAAGCGGGGTAGAGGTACCTCTTATTTTCGAGCAGGATCGGCACCTGCCGATCGCTTCATTGCAAGTGGTCTTTCGCTACAGCGGGGCGCTGGCCGACGGTAAGCGTTCGGGGCTGGCCAAGTTTTCGGCCCGCATGATGAACGAAGGGACCAAAAGCCTGGGCGCTACCGGCTTTGCCAGGGCGTTGGAGGAGCGGGCCATTCACCTGAGCGCCGGGACGGGTACGGAGACCTTTGTCTTTGAGCTGAGCAGTCTCAAAGAGGTGTTTGATGAAGGGGTCGGCTTTTTGGCCGATCTGCTAAGAGAGCCAAATCTGAGTGAAGCGAGCTTTGAGAAGGTCAAAACCGTCACCTTGGGCGCTTTGATGCGCAAAGAGAGCGATTACGACTACCAGGCCAGCCTGCTGTTAAAAAAACAGCTCTTTGCCGACACCCCGCTGGCCAATCCCGCCGACGGCACCCCCGAGAGTATTCGGGCGCTGAAGCTGGAGGAGGTGCAAACCTTTTTGCGCGATCACCTGGTGCTTAAGCGCGCCATAGTGGTGATTGGCGGCGATATGAGCCTGGAGGAGGCCAAAGATTTTGCCAAAAAGGCGCTGGCACCCCTTGCGGTGGGTAAGGCTGAACCCTTGCCCTTTTTTAAAGCGAGCGACAAAGAGCAAAAAGCCGTGATTTACAAGCCGACCGAGCAGGCTTACATCTATTTTGGCGCGCCTTTTGATCTGAAGGTAAGCGACCCCGACGCCTACAAAGCCCGGGTGGCCGCTTTTGTGCTGGGTAGCAGCGGCTTTGGAAGCCGCCTGATGGAGGAGGTGCGCGTCAAGCGGGGGCTGGCCTACAGCGCCTACGGGCGGATTGTGCTTAATAAAAGCGCCAGCTACTTTAGTGGCTATCTGCAAACCAAGCTGGCCAGCCAGGAGGAGGCGCTTCGTGTGGTGCGCGAAGTGATTGACGAATTTGTCAAAAACGGCGTCACCCAAAAGGAGCTGGATGACGCGAAGATGTTTTTGCTGGGCTCCGAGCCGCTTCGCAACGAGACCCTCTCCCAGCGCCTGGGGCGCGCCTTTAACGAATATTACAAAGGGCTGGGGCTGGGATACGGCAAAAAACAGCTTGAAAAGATCGAAGCGCTGACGCTCAAAGAGCTTAACGCCTTCATCAAAGCCCACCCGGAGATCGCGAAACTCACGGTGGCGATTGTGACGGCCAAATAGGTTATAATAGCTCCAAGGAGGATGGGATGAAGGAGCGAATCACCATCGAAGCGGGCAAACGGGGCGGCAAACCCTGCATACGGGGCTTGCGCATAACGGTTTATGATATTTTGGAGATGTTGGCGTCGGGTATGCGTGTGGAAGAGATTTTGGAAGAGTATCCTGACCTGGAAGAGGAGGATATCTTTGCCGCGCTTCGCTATGCCGCCGATCGGGAGCATCGAATCGATGTGGCGCTTAGCGCCTGAGATCTATGCCAAAGCTTCTTTTTGATCAAAACCTCTCTCATCGTATTCTAACCGACCTTGGCCCTCACTTTGTCGGATCGACCCATCAGAGAGATCGACGGCCATTTTGGAGCTGAAATAGGCGATCATGCAGTGGCAAGAGAAGCTTAAAAAAGCCGGTTTCTCCTCACTGCTGGAGTTGGCCGTTCACGCGCCGGTAGGGTATGCCGACACCCGGCTCTCAACCACCCTGCGCCCGGGGCGGGTCCATACGCTCAATGTCACGATCCGCCATCTTGCCGACCGGGGCGGGCGGTTGGCGGCGCAGGCTTTTTTGGATGACTTTAACCAACCCCTTGAGATTACCCTCTTTCACCCAAAACCGTGGCATCGCTCCGTATTTCGCGGTGGCGCGAGACTTCTTTTGCACGGCAAGCTGGAACGTTTTGGCCATAAACTTCAGATGGTCAACCCCCAAAAGCTGGCCAAAAGCGACGGCATCGTGCCCCGCTACCGCTCTAAACTGCGCCAGGATCTACACCGCAAACTGGTCGCCTCACTGGTAACGGAGGCCAATCTGATAGGCGAGGGGTTGCGTGAGGAGGAGGCTCAGCTTTTACTGCGTATGCACCGGCCCGACGGCGAGTGGCTGGCGCTCTATGAACGGCACGGCGGTTTCGGCCCCAAGACACTGCGCGCGCTTAAGCTGGCCGAGGCGCTGGATTGGTTTAAGCGCATGGCCAAAAAGCGCACGGTCCATGAAGCCACAGCCAGGCTAAGCGGCTCTATTGAGCCTTTTATCAAGCGACTGCCCTTCTCTTTGACCGAAGGCCAGCGAAAGGTGATCGAAGAGATCGCCGAAGATCTTGCCGACTCCACGGCGGCCAGGCGGATGGTGGTGGGCGATGTGGGTAGCGGCAAGACAATGGTGATTTTGGCGTCGGCCATGATGGCCTATCCCCACCGGGCGGTTCTGATGGCGCCGACCTCCATACTGGCTCGGCAACTCTACGAGGAGGCGCGCAAATGGTTGCCCGATGAGGTAAAGATCGCGCTCGTTAGCCAAAACGAGACCCAAGGGGAGATGAAAGAAGCCCATCTAATCGTGGGCACCCACGCCCTGCTCTACAAAGCTCTGCCGCCCGCTGAGTTGGTGATGGTGGATGAACAGCACCGCTTCGGGACCGAGCAGAGGGCAAAGCTTCAAGCGCTCCTTTCAAAGGGCAAAAAGCGCCCCCACTACCTTCAGTTTTCGGCCACCCCCATTCCCCGCACCCAGGCGATGATCGAGTCGGCATTGGTGGATGTGTCGCTCATTGAAGGAACGCCTTATAAAAAGGATATTACTACCCGGGTGGTGGGGCGGGGCGATTGGGAAGCGCTTGAACGTCATATTAAGCAAGAGATCGCGCAGGAGAGGCAGGTGCTGGTGGTCTATCCGTTGGTAGAGAGCAGTGAGGGGTACGGGTACAAATCGCTGGAGGAGAGCGAAGCGTTTTGGCGCAAGCGTTTTAAGGGAGTCTATGTCACCCACGGCAAGGATAGAGAAAAAGAGCGGGTAT
>JAMOMS010000217.1 GCA_027067015.1 Campylobacterales bacterium
TACTTCAATCTCCGTATGCCCAACCAGGGTATGAGCGATCAGGAGATCAAAGATATCATCGAATACTTCAAATGGGTTGACGAAAACGCCAACCTCTTCTAAGCCCTCCCAAGCCGTTAACCCCCGGATTCCGGGGGTTTGGGGAGGTTTTTTTTCGGCTTTGTTTCGTCAATTATGTCAAATGTTTCATCTTATACCGTCAATTTGATACGTATCAAAAAGGCTTTGGGGCTTTTGCTGTATAATCAAATTAACTTCCATTTTTTAAAGGAAACATCATGAAGAGTTCAATGACAAAATCGCGAATCTTCACCTTCATCGCTTTTGCGTTGTTGATGTATTGGTTCGTGATTCCGGCCGTGTTGACCCACAATGTGGTGGAGCTGGCCAGGGAGGGCAAGGCCGACCAGATTCCGCCTATTGCCTACAAGGCGTGGAACTACTATACCCAGGGACGTTATGTCAGCCCCAACACTCCCAAGGACGCGGTGGGTGATTTGAAAAAGATGATAGAGGAGGACGCGGAGCTCTCCGTGGTCAGCGCGCCCATCTGGTATGTGGCCCTGGAGGCGCCCAACTATCCCAAGGAGGCCTTCCCAGAGGGAATTCCCGTCTACTACCATTTTGACGGATTCAGCGGTGACGTGCACGAGATGAACACCATCAACCACTTTATCGGGATGGACCCGATGGAGCGGGGCGCGCCCTACCTTCGTGCTGTGGCGCCCTACGCGCTGGTTTTGGTGGCACTGCTGATGGTCTACTATATGCTCTATGACTGGAAGATTCTTGATCTGCTGATGTGGATTCCGGTGGTTTTACCGGCCGTTTTCCTGGGCTTTTACGCCTACTGGCTTTACTGGTTTGGCCACCATATGCACGATTGGGGGGCTTTTAAGATCAAACCCTTTATGCCGACGGTCTTCGGGGACGGGAAGGTGGCGCAGTTTACCACCCACTCCTATCCGACAATCGGCTTTTGGCTTTTGCTGGCTATCAGCGCGTTGAGTCTATTGGCCATTATTTCCAAAAGAAAAGCCCGTAAACTGGCGGCACAGGCGGCATAAACGCGATGATCAAAAGAGTGACGGCGGTGATGATGATGACAACGATGGGCCTGATGGCGACCAATGTATTACAGGATGCCATCGACCGGGCCGAGGCGGGCTCCAAACTGGAACTGCCCGCGGGAGAGTATCGGGGTAATATTGTCATCAACAAACCGCTGATCATTGACGGCGTAAACCAAAAGGCCAAGATCGTCGGGGACGGTAACGGGACGGTGGTGACGATCCGTAGCGATTACGTCACGATCAAAAATCTCACCATTTTACGAAGCGGCAAGGAACATGAGAAGGTGGACGCGGGTGTTTCAATCAAAAACGCCCGCCACGTGACGGTAGAGAATTGCCGTATTGATGACTGCCTGTTTGGGATTGACCTGGAGCAGGTGCATGAGTCGGCGATCGTGCGCAACTGGATCCGCTCCAAGCCTTTCAGCCTGGGACTGCGCGGAGACGCCATCCGGCTTTGGTATAGCAACGACAACAATATCAGCTATAACCACGTCACCCGTTCGCGGGACGTGGTGGTCTGGTACAGCCACGGCAACGTCATCGCACACAATTTCGGCGAATATAGCCGCTATTCGCTCCATTTTATGTACGCGGGCAAAAACGAGGTGCTTTACAACACATACGAGCACAACTCCGTGGGAATCTTTTTCATGTACTCCCAGGATACGGTGGCGATCGGTAATGTCATCAAAAACTCCCTGGGTACCACGGGATTGGGGATTGGACTTAAAGACGCCAGCAATTTCACCCTTATCGGCAACACCATGATCTATTGTGCCAGGGGATTATATATTGACCGTTCCCCGTTTCAGCCCGATATGAAAAACATCATCCGAAATAACCGGATTCTTTACAACGCCGAGGGGATTCATTTTCATTCGCTGAGTATTGACAACGTGATTGAGGGCAATATTTTTAAAGGCAACATTGACAACGTGGTGGATGAGGAGCCCTTGCTGGGCCATTCGCTCAAAAACCGGTGGGACGGCAACTACTGGGACGATTATGAGGGGTTTGACCGAGACGGCGACGGGATCGGTGATACGCCTTATAACCTGTTTTACTACGCCGACAGGATGTGGTTGCTTAATCCCAATGTTAAATTCTTCTACGCTTCGCCGGTGGTGTCGATTTTAAACTTCCTGGCGAAATTGGCGCCGCTTTCGGAGCCACTGCGCCTGCTGGAAGACAAACATCCTGTTATGCAGGAATCATATCTGGAAAAAGAGGGGGTTGTCCGATGAGTGCGGATGAGACAAAAAAGAGACGTAAGTTTATGCAACAGATGACCGGTCTGGGGGTTCTCGGACTGGCCACTGCCGGGGGGATTTTGGGCGCGCCCTATCTTAAGGCGGCGCCCGAGAGATTGCGGCCGCCGGGCGCGGTGAGCGAAGAGGAGTTTATCGGGCTTTGCATCAAGTGCGGTCAATGTCTGCAGGTCTGCCCCTATGACTCTATTATTTTGGAGGATATTGACGGCAAAGCGGGGGTCGGTATGGCCTATATCGAGCCCAGGGAACGGGGATGTTATCTGTGCGAGGCGTTCCCCTGTATTCTGGCTTGTCCCAGCGGGGCGCTGGACCATGAGCACGACAGCATCGAGTTTGTGCACATGGGGGTGGCGGTGGTGCACAATCCCGACGCCTGCCTGGCCAAAACGGGCAAGCCGGTGCCTGATGCGGCGATCGACCGTATCTATGACCACACCACGGTGCTTACCGACGCCGAACGGCGAAGCAAAAAGGTGACGGTCGATCCCAACGAGCCGGAGAAGGTGCAACTGCAAAAGCAGGTGCTGGTGGATCTGGAGAAGCATCGGGGCGAGAATCCCTGTACCATCTGCGCCGATATGTGTCCGTTTCACCCCGATCCCTCCGCGGCGATCGGGATGGTGGACGCCAAAGGGGGCGGTATGTTGCCCGAAATCAGGGAGGCGTGCAACGGTTGCGGCGCCTGCGTGGAATTGTGCCCGACGGATGTGATCAAAGTGATACCGCGCAAAAACTACGCCCAAATCTACGGGCAAGGAGAGAACCATGCGTAAAAGAGGTTTATGGATAGCCGCGCTAAGCGTTGCCGTTATACTGGCCGGATGCGGGGATAAAAAAGAGAAAGAGCAGGCTCACGTCGCTGTGCCGGGGCAGATCAAGGTGACGACGGGCGCGGTGAAAAAGAGCGCGACCAAAGAGGTCTCCAAAGAAAACAGCGGCCAATTTTACTACTCCTACAACCGGGAGAAAAAAGGATCTGGCGCCGAAGAGGCGAAGAAGCGCCGCACGACATTGGACGCTTATCTTAATATCCGCTCACCCTATGAGAGGGTACAGATTGAGCTGATGATCCAAAAGCTGAGCAAGGAGTTTCGTATCAAGTGTTCGCCGTGTCACGACGACTACGCCAACGGCGTGATCGGGCCCTCTTTGCTTGACAAGGACGGTGATTATATCTACCATCAACTGATGGCGTTTAAATCGGGTGAAAAGAAAAATACCCTCATGAAACAGCTGGTACAGATGAACGATGATAAAACGCTCCGCGCCATCGCGGACGAGATTGCCAAATTCAACAAACAAATTCGGGAAATGAGAAAGGGTAGATCATGATTCGACATATTATCGCAGCCATAGCGACCCTGCTGGCACTGTGGGCTATGGTGTTTATGTATCAACTGGACCAAAAGGCTGAACGGTATCGCCTGATTCGCGATATCATCGAAAAGACGAAGATGGAAGTGAAGGTGGAACAGACCACGCCTTCGGTTGAGGAGCCGATCCAGGCGCCGCCGGTCGATACGGCTCAAGAACGCAAAAAAGAGGATGATGAGATCGCCAAGAAGCTCAAAGCCCTCAAAGAGCGGGCCGGTAACGTCATGGCCTTTAAAGTGAGTCCGCTGTATAAACAGAAGTGCTCCTCTTGCCACGGTGTCAACGGGGAAGGGGTGATCGGCCCCAAACTGATCGGCAAGAGCTCCGAAGAGGTCTACCAGGCCCTGAGCGACTTTAAAAGCGGCAAACGGAAAAACTATGTCATGTACGGCCTGCTCGCGAAAATGAGTGACGAACAGCTTAAATCTTTGGCCGAGGAGATCGGATCGTTCAAAGAGAAACTGGAAGCGGCGCAGTAAGCGCCCTTTTGGAAAGGGTAAACGATGGACAGATACAACGGCTCGATACGTGAAATTATTCGTGCCCCGTTTTTCTCGACCTTTTTCTACAAAACGAAAAACGGCGGCACCCGGCCCACCTGGCGTTTTTGGCGCTGGGTCAGCGTGATTGTCATCAATATCGCCTTTTTCCTCTCCTACCATATCGACATCCAGTTGCTGGAGGGGACAATGAGCGGATCGCGCCTGCTGGGTTTTCACCTCATTGACCTCTTTACGGCCATAGAGACCTGGGCGGCGACGCACGTGATTCATACCAACATGATCATCGGGTCGGTGACCATCCTGGTTTTTTATTTGCTTGTCGGAGGCAAGAGCTTTTGCGCCTGGGCCTGTCCGTACGGGATTGTCAGCGAGATAGGCGAGCATATTCACCAGACACTGGTCGCCAAAAAGATCATCAAAGAGCGCCAGTGGGACTGGCGGATCCGCTACGCGTTTTGGGCGGTGATTTTGATTGTGACCTTCGTGGACGGCTTTTTGGTTTTTGAGGTGATCAACCCCATCGGGATCATCAGCCGCTTCATCGTCTACGGCTGGAGCCTGGCGGTTGTCTGGGTACTGGTGATCTTGTTGTTTGAGATCTTCTATTCACGCCGGATGTGGTGCCGCTATATCTGCCCCGTGGGAACGACTTATAACCTGCTGGGCTGGGTGAGCGCCACACGGGTACAGTGGGATATGGACAAGTGCGACCACTGCGGCGCCTGTCTGGACGCGTGTTTTGAGAACCATGTTATTGAGTTTACCAAGCCCAAATACGACAAGGAACGCAAAGAGAAAGGCGTGAGTAAACAGCTGGTCATTAACGGCGACTGCACTCTGTGCGCCCGCTGTTTCGATGTCTGTCATACCGACGCCTACAACTTCGAGTTCCGGTTGAAAGATCTGGTCTGATGACGGCGATTGTCGAAGCGAAAAACGTTGTCAAAACCTTTATGGGGGTGCGGGTTTTGGATGACGTGAGCCTGCGGATCGATCCGGGCCAGAAGGTGGCGATGGTGGGCCCCAACGGGGCGGGAAAGACCACGCTGGTGCGCTCTTTGCTGGGGTTTTACCACATTGACGGCGGGACGATCCGTGTGGCGGGACATGATCCGATCAAATCCCGTACCGACGTGTTGCGGGAAGTAAGCTTTATTCCCCAGCTTCCGCCGCCCGTGCGCTTGAGCGTATCGGAGCTTTTGACCTTTATTGAGCGCAGTACAGGCACGCCGCAGGCGCGCATCGTCGCCCAGGCCGAGGCGATGGAGCTGGATATTCAGGGCCATCGGCACAAACCCTTTTTCAAACTCTCCGGCGGAATGAAGCAAAAGCTCTTGATCGCCATCGCCCTGGCGCGGCGCAGTCGACTCTTTGTCTTTGACGAGCCCACGGCCAACCTCGACCCGGCGGCCAGGGAGCACTTCTATCGCCTTCTTTCATCGCTCGATTACGAGCACGCGACCATTTTCATTACCCACCGGGTGGAGGAGATTGAGGGGTTGGCCAACCGCAAAGTGACGATGGATCTGGGAAAGGTGGTGGAGGATGAGACACTATAGTTTCTGGCTTATAGCCTTGTTGTTGCTTTTTGGCGGTTGTGAGAAAAAAGATTGGCACCAACCCGAAAAGATCCATTGGGACAGGGATATGTGCGAGCGTTGCAAGATGGCCGTGAGCGAGCGCAAATACGCCACGGAGGTGATTGATCCCAAAACCCGCAAACACTACAAGTTTGACGACATAGGTTGCGCGATTTTGTGGTTTAAGGAGGAGAAAAAACCCTGGGAGGATCAGGCGATTATCTGGGTGAAAGACGGCAAGAGCGGCGAGTGGATTGATGCCAAAAAAGCCTGGTACTCGACCGACAAGATTACGCCGATGGGTTACGGTTTTACGGCCTATAAGAAAAAAGAGGACGCCGGAAAAGGCGAGGTGATCGACTACGGCGAAGTGCGGCGGCGCGTTTTGAAGAGAGGAAGATAGATGAAAAATATCGCTCTGGTAGCCTACCTGGATATCCGCGAAAGCCTGCGGGCCAAATGGTTTTACGTCTACGCCTTTGTCTTTGGCGGGTTGATGGGTCTCTTTTTTATCAGCGGCATCACCGACTCGGTGGTGATGGGCTTTACGGGACTGAGTCGTCTATTGTTGGTCTTTATGCAGGTGACCATCATCATCCTGCCCATCTTCATCCTCATTACCACCGTCAAGTCGATCGCCGGCGATCGGGAGAGCAACGTGTTGGAGTATATGCTCTCCTTTCCCGTCTCTTTAAAAGAGTATTACTGGGGCAAACTGCTGGGTCGGTTCGCCACGGTCTTCTTTCCCGTTATCGTCGCCCTTTTGGTTGGCGTGGTCTGGGGGCTGGGCAAAGGGGGCGAGATGCCCTGGGGAATGATCTTTCTCTATTCGGCGCTCATATTCGCGCTCTGTACGCTCTTTTTGGGGATCGCCTTTTTTATCTCTACGCTGGTTAAGTCTCATGACGTGGCGCTGGGCCTCTCTTTTACCGTCTGGATCGTTTTGCTGGCCTTTATCGACGTGGCGCTTATAGGGTTGATGATGCAAAACCGTGTCAGCGACGAGCTCATTTTGACCCTGGCCATGCTCAACCCCCTGGAGGCCTTCAGGATCGGGGCCATCGCGCTTTTTGACCCGGAGTTGACGGTGATCGGCCCGGTAGCCTACTACCTGCTCGATACCTTGGGACATACGTTGCTGATGCTTTACGCGGTACTCTATCCCGTTGTTTTGGGAATCGTTTTCGCACTGCTTGGCTTTTGGGCTTTCAAAAAACGGGATCTGCTCTAAGGAGGAAAGATGAGACCAATCTGGATGATACTGTTGGCGGCGGTAACACTTTTGCCCGCCAGCGAGACGGCGTGGGGCGATAAACCCAACAAACTGGACCCGACCTATCTGCTTGCAGTGGACAAATATCCCAAGTTCGAGGCGGATCTGGTGCTCAAAAACGGTCGCACAATCCGTTTCTGTTGTCCCAAGTCGATGCTACACTTTTATTTCAAGCCCTACCACTACCCGGAGTATGGGGTAAAAACGCCCGACGCGATCAAGCGTATGCGTGTCAAGGATTACCTAAACGGGCAGGCAGTGGACGCGAAAAAAGCGTGGTATGTTTTTGGTAGCAGGGTCAGGGGACCGCACGGGGACGACCTGATTCCCCTGGCTTCCAAAACCCGGGCAGAACTCTTTGTCAAGCGCTACGGCGGGAGTCGGATTATGGATTTTGAGACGGTGAAGAAGAAGGGGTACGGGTTGATCAAGTATCTGGACCTTTAAGGCGGGTCTGGTTAATGTTTTATTAACAGCTTTTGGATACCATGGAGCGAAAGCTTTGAAGGAGAGGAAATGAGAAGGTGGATCGGGGCGTTTGTTGTGGCGGCTATGGTGGTAACGGCAGGTGTCGCCAAGCCTTTCGTCAAGCGGGCGACCCATGAGGCCCAGCTAATTCAGAGCGGGCCCGAGAAGATGTGGTGTGCCGTGTGCGGCATGAATTTGAAGATGTTTTACAAAACCTCCCATGCCGTCGTGCTCAAAGACGGCACCAAAAAACAGTACTGCTCCATCCGCTGTCTGGCGGCGGACTGGAAGAGTATTTCGGACAAAATCGACAAGATTTTAGTGGTTGACGCTGATACCGAGAAGCTGATTGACGCGACCAAAGCCTACTATGTGGTCGGCTCGAAGGTCAAGGGGACCATGAGCATGACCAGCAAGATCGCTTTCGGTTCTTTGGAGGAGGCCAAAGCGTTCCAGAAAGCCTACGGCGGAAAGATCGTCGATTTCAAAACCGCCATCA
>JAMOMS010000218.1 GCA_027067015.1 Campylobacterales bacterium
CATTCCCTCTTTGGGCGACTCCCAACTGGGATAGACGTAAAAAGGGGGCACTTCAACGGGGCGAATGGCTGAGCGGTAGGCGGCGATCCAGTCCACGTTCTCTTTCTCTTCCACCTCGCACCGCACCGTCACCGGCTCACTCAGGCGCGAAGAGAGGGTATCGGCAAAAGCCTCAATCTGTTGTCGCAGTGCCTCAACCGGCTTTTCGCTCCTAACAATTACGGTATCTTCACCGATCTCGATGGCGTCGTTGAAAAGTTCCTGGATACGGTCGGCAAAGAGGTCAAGGTGGGCCGACGGGGTTACCGTCAGCTCATAGTAGAGGTCGTTCATTGTATTGAAAAAAGGATCAGTCGTTCAGACCCAATACCGCCTCAAGCTTCTCTTTGAGAACCTGCGGGGTAAAGGGTTTGACAATGTAGTTGTTCACCCCCGCTTTGAGGGCCGTAATCACCTCGGCTTTCCCGCCTTCTGTGGTGACCATGATGATGGGAATATCCTCAAACTCCGGCTGGGAACGCACCTTTTTAACCAACTCCAAACCGTTCATGTTGGGCATATTCCAGTCGGTAATAAGCACCCCGATCGAATCCTTGTTGGCCTGCATCACTTCCCAGGCCTCCGCCCCGTCGGCGGCTTCAAGAAGATCTTTATACCCCAGCCGATTCAGCGTGTTTTTGATAATCCGACGCATTGTCGAACTGTCGTCAACCACCATGATTTTCACTGTCGATCCTTCTTAGTTTGTAAAATTGCTTCTATTTTATCCTCATCTGCATTTAAAGCAGTTTAAGATACCGCCTCAAACGCCTGCCGCAAGTCAAGGGTCCCCTCGTAATAGGCTTTCCCGACAATTACGCCGGCCACATTGCCCGCGGCTTTGAGCGCCTCGATATCACGCATATCCCTCACCCCGCCGCTGGCGATGGTGGGCACGCCGGAAGCTTCGGCGATGCTAACGGTAAAATCGACATTTACACCCGAAAGTGTACCGTCTTTGCCCACATCGGTGCAGATAATCGCCTCCACGCCGCAGTCGGCAAAGGCCTTGGCCAGCTCGGTCGCGGGCATTTCGCTCACTTGGGCCCATCCCTCCACGGCCACATAGCCGTCAACGGCGTCAATACCCACGGCAATGGGGTATTTGGCCGCCATCGCCTTGACAAAATCGGGATCTTTGACGGCGATGGAGCCTAAAATCAGCCGGTCTATTCCCAGATCAAGATACCGACGAATCGTCGCCTCGTCCCGGATGCCGCCGCCCAGCTCCATCTTCAGGTTACAATGTTTGCGGATCATCTCAATTTGCTCAAGGTTTTTGGGCTCGCCGGCGAACGCGCCGTTAAGATCGACCAGGTGCAACCACCTGGCGCCCATCCGCTCAAACCCCTGAGCCACCTGCCACGGCTCGTCGCTGTATATTTTGGCGCTCTGCATCAATCCCTTGGTCAGGCGCACGCACCGGCCGTCTTTGAGGTCAATCGCGGGTAAAATATCCATCTCGTTACAGCTCCATAAAATTTTGAAGTATTCTCAACCCGTTGTCGTGGGACTTTTCGGGATGGGGTTGAATGCCAAAGACATTCTCTTTGGCCACGGCGGCGGCAAACGC
>JAMOMS010000219.1 GCA_027067015.1 Campylobacterales bacterium
TTCGCCCCCTGCTGGAGGCCATGCCCCTGCTTCGGCCCGCCAATTATCCTGACGGGGTGCCGGGCAGGGGGGTGAAAGTGGCGTGGGTGGGCAAGACGCCTTTGGCTGTTATAAGCCTGATGGGCTATTACGGGATGCCGATGGTGGACAACCCCTTTCTTGTCGCCAAACGGATTGTGGCGGATCTCAAGGCGGAAGGGGTGGCGCATATTGTTATCGATTTTCACGCCGAGTCCACCAGTGAGAAGCGGGGGCTTTTAATGATGCTCAAACCCGATGTCTCGGCGATATTCGGCACCCACACCCACGTCGGTACCGACGATCTGACAATTGACGGGGGGTGTATGTATGTGACCGATGTGGGGCTGACCGGGTGCCGGGACAATGTGATCGGCATGGATGCCAAAGTGCCGGTGGAGCGCTTTTTGACGGGGTTGCCGGGGCGTTTTGAGGTGCCCGCGAAATGCAGGACGATTTTGCAGATGGCGGTGGTGGAACTCAATAGCCAAGGACGGGCTGTTGAGGCTTGCAAAGTGCGGGTCTTTGATGACGGTACCGTTTTGAGACAGGAAGCGTGGCGGGAGGAGTAGGGGGCAGGGCGGAAAACCCGCCCCTGCGTAGGTCAGTAAAGCCTCAGATAGAAGGCAGAGTAGCAATATGACAAGAAATAGACCCCGCATATTGCCCCCTTCGTTTGGTTTGGGGGTGGTAAAAAAAACCCATCGGGAGCGACCCGATAGGCTTTACCACCCCGTCAACCAAAAACAGGTGTTACTCATCACCCAAATTATAGTACAGGTTAGGAGAGATGACCAACAGTTACGAATTGCTTGAAGCCCTGCATCGGCTTGATCTGCCCGTGCAAAGTCGGGATGCGTGGTGGTGGCCAAACAGCGGCACCTACGAGGTGGTCGTGGGGGCGGTGCTCACACAAAATACCCGCTGGGAGAAGGTGGAAGAGGCGCTGGAGAATCTGCGAAGTCTGGAGGCCCTGAGTATCGAAGGGTTGGCCAATTTGGACGCAGAACTTCTGCGTGAGGCGATCAAACCGGCGGGCTTTTACAATACCAAGGCTAAATACCTCACACTGCTCAACCAGGCCGTTGGCGACAAGTTCGGCGATTTTGAAACCTTTCAGATCGAGGTGGATCGCCGTTGGCTTCTTGGCAAAAAGGGGATCGGCGAGGAGACGGCCGACGCGATTTTAAACTACGCCTGTTACCGGGAGGTGATGGTGGCCGATGCCTACAGCGCGGCGCTCTTGGGGGCTTTTGGCTATGAGTTTGACGACTACAGAGGGGTGCAGGGGTGGCTGGTAGAAGGGCTAAAAGATTATGATATTAAGGCCAGAAAGCTCTTTCCCGATCTACCCAAAGCGCAGATTTACGCCCTTTTTCACGGGATGATCGTGGAGTATTGCAAGCGCCACAAGCGCGGCAGGCGCGTGGATGTGGCGCCGCTTGAAGGTTAGGCGTAGACCGACTCTTTACCCAGTTTTTTGGCCAGCAGGGCATAGAAGAGGGCGCGGTATTTGCGGTTGGAGGCTTTCATCGCTTCACACACCTCTTGGATGGCTTTGTCCATTTTTCCGTCATCTGTAAGCCCCAGCTTTTTTTTCAAAAAATTAGTTTTGACTCGAGCCAACTCAGAAGGGTCTGAACAAGAGACAGATTCGGCATCAGCTCTATAAATAGAAGGTCCCAGGGCTTTGGTGGCCTTTTCAATCAGCGCGTCATCCAGTCCCAATCCCAACTTGGCGTTGCTCTCTTTATATTTGGCGATCTTTTCGTCCAGTTTGCTCACTTGTTTCTCCTTGTGAAAAATATGTGATTTATTGTAGCATATTTTCGGTCACGATATTCATGCTTTTGATCCTGTTAATCAAAAGGCTCTTTTTGTCGGCGTCGGGGAGGTTTTGGCCAAGATAGAGGGTGGAGATGACGGCCCGGCCGATGATATGCCGCCCGCCCCCTTTGGTCTTGATGCCCCAGGTGTTGTGCATGGCGTAGGCACGGCCCTTTTGGTGGCCGATGTAGAGCATAATGTGGCCGGGCAGATAGAGTAGGGTCTGGAAAGGCACGCCCTCTTCAATAATGCGCTGTTCTTTCTGTGTGGGCGAAAGTTTGGAAAGATCGATCACCCGGCCAATTTTGGCCTGGGCCCTGGAGTTGCGGGGCAACCAGATGCCAAAGGGCATGAAAAAGTCGCGGGTCATGGCCGAGCAGTCGCGCTTGCCCCCCAGTCCGCCCCAGCCGTAGGGCTCGTTCAGGAGGCTTTGGATGACGCGCGAGACGGTTTGAGGCGTCATGGGCAGGGGCATTCTGGCGACGGCCGTTTGGGGCAGGGTGACGGTTTGTAGATAGCCGCGGTAGGGTATGAGCGCCTTAAAAGGCGGGGTTTTGGCCTCGGCCAAGGGAAGCAGGGTGGCGCTTTTGGCGTAGAAAAGAAAGGCGCCGTTTGGGCCGTAGAGCGGTTTGTGCTCATCCAGTATCACCGCCAGGGGGGCTGAGGAGAGGGTTTGAACGGTCTGCTCATCCACATAGGCGATGTCGCGCACGCTAACCCAGCCCACTGCGAAGGGGGTGGCCACATAGGCCCAGGCCCGATCGGCGCTTAGATGGGATACACGCAGTGGGGTGAGGGGTTTGACGGCGCTGTTTTGGTTGTAGTCAAAGGGGTAGCCCTCCCCGGGGCGGTCGGGTTGGTAGAAGATGGGGTCGGCGGTGGGAAAGAGGCGCAGATTTGTGGGGTAGGTAACAATCGCCTTTTTGTTCAGGCTGTTGAGCGCTTCGTAGCGGGCGTTGGTTTGCCACCGGCGGTAGTGGGCGGGGGTGAGGGGTCTGCGGTTGAGGCCGTAGGTGGCCTTTTTGGGGTAGAAACCGCCGGCCCAGAGGGCGTCGCTTTGGCGAAAGACAAAGGGATCCTGCCAGGGTCGGTAGCGGCGGGCCAGAAGGTTGGCGTAGAGCCTGGCGCTTTGCGGTTTGGGTATGGGCGTGATTTGTGAAAGAAAAGGTTTGGGTGAGGCGACAAGACGGGGTTGGGGCTGTTGGGGCGCGCAACCGGCAAGAAACCACGCAAGAAAGAGCGATAGCAGGAAAAGCGTGCGCATTTTATACCTTGGAGCGGATAATCACCTTCTTGGCTTCAAAGAGCTCCATCGCCTTTTGTACCATCGGGTCGTTTTGCAGTTGGGCGGCGTCAAGTTCTTGCTGGGGGGTGTCGCAGGCGGGGGTGACGCAACCGCCTGAGGGCGGGATCTCGTCGGGGGCGTTTTGTGCCGGTGTCGGGTCGTTGGGCGAAGACTCGGTTTGGGGAGTGGCTGTCTGGGATGTGGCCGTTTGAACGGGTTTGGCGGGTGTATCGCTCTCGTTGTTCTGCGGTGCCGTTTGGGGCGGTTTGACCAAAGCGATTTTGGTGCCGATGCCAAAAACCTCTTCGACAAAGTGGCGGATAATACCGAAGTGGTTTTTTAGCAGGGTTTTGTGCTCTCCATCGGCCCGGCTGATCCAGGAGAGGGTGCCCTCATTAAAATCGACAAACTCGATGCTCTCCTCAAACGCTTTGCCCAGTTCGGCGTTGCGGTCGTAGAGCTTTTCGATCACCTTTTGAAAGCGCAGGCGGTTGTCGGGTTTGAGATCGGCTTTTGGGGGTGTTGGGGGTTTGGGGGCGGGTTGAGCGTTTTGAGAGGGCGCGGAGGGCGAGGCGGTTGTTTGGGGAGTGGGCATACCGCTCAATTCGCTCTCCAGCATCTCGATCATCTCGTCAATCTCTTTGACGTTGAGCGCTTCCATCAGTTTAAAGAGGGTCAAAGAGAGGACAAAATCGCCGTCGGTTCCCAGCGCCAGCAGGGGTTTGGCGTCAGCCAAAATCCGGTAAAAACGCTCCAAGAGCATGGGCGGGAAGCGGGGGTCGTTTTGTAGGAGTTTCTCTTTTAAAAAGAGGCTCATCTCATCGACCACCATCTCCGCCTCATGCGCTTCCAGCTCTTTGAGGTAGCTTCGCAGGGCCGTTTCGTCGCGTTTGAGGATGACATCAAAGAGTTTTTCAAGAAACTCCGGGTCAATGATGCCCAGCATCTGGGTCACGGTGGCCACATCCACCCGTCCCTTGGCGTAGACGATGGCCTGATCAAGCAGGGTCAGGGTGTCGCGCAGTGACCCGCCGCCGCTTCGGGCCAGAATTTCGAGGGCTTCGGGCTCGAAAGCGACGTTTTCGGTGTTGAGAATATGCTCAAGGTGGCTAACGACCAGCGGTTTGGGGATTTTTTTGAAACGAAAGTGCTGGGTGCGGCTTAGGATGGTAGCCGGTAGCTTGAGCGGGTCGGTGGTGGCCAGAATGAATTTGACAAACTCGGGCGGCTCTTCCAGGGTTTTGAGCAGGGCGTTGAAGGCCTCTTTGGTGAGCATATGGACTTCATCGACAATGAAGATTTTAAAGCGGCCCGTGGAGGGTTTGTATTTGGTGTGTTCAATGAGGTCGCGAATATCGTCGATTTTCCGGCTGGAGGCGGCGTCCATCTCGATAATGTCGATATGGCGCCCCTCGTTGGCCATACGGCACTGTTCGCAGGTGTCGCAGGGTTTGGCGGTGGGCCCTTTTTCGCACAGCAGGGCTTTGGCGAAGATCCGGGCGGTGGAGGTTTTGCCACTGCCTCGCAATCCCGAGAAGAGATAGGCGTGGCCCAGGCGGTCCTGCTCCAAAGCCAGGGCCAGCGTGCGGCTGACAGCCTCCTGACCGATCAGATCCTCAAAACGGCGGGGACGGTATTTGAGCGCAAGTGCCTGAGACAAGAACCAACCTTTTTTGTTTTAAGTGTATCGAAGATGAGCTAATAAACTTCTTTTCGATGGGCGACGCGAACGATATGGATGAGAAGCTCATCATGGAGTTTCTCGTATATAACACGATAGCTTCGCAGTCGTAAGCGATAAAACCCCTCCCACTCCCCTTTGAACTTTTTGATTTTTGATCGATGCATCAATTCCCGTTCATAGAAGGTGTCGTAGTGGTCGATGAACTCCCGCAAAGAGGAGACGATGAAGCGTTTGGTCTGAGGGTCGAGCTTGTCGAGTTCTTTTTTGGCAGCGGGGTGAAACGTGAGTGAAAAAGGCATTTAAAGCCCCAACTCTTTTTCCAGCTCTTCCAAAGATATGGGGGAGGTTTTGCCCTCTTTGATCTCCTGGGAGCGTTTTTTCGCTACCTTCAAGTCGAGGTGGTCAAAATAGCGCTGGAGTGCTTCGGTGACGATATGGCTCTTTTTTTCACCCAACTCTTCGGCAAATTCGGAGAGCTCTTCGACGATATGATCGGGAAGTGAAAAGGTCGTTTTGATGGCATGCATCCGGCACTCCTTGCATTTTATGGCTTATTATACATAAAATATTCCATATTTGTGAAAGTGTGTCGAACAGGAGAGGTGTTGGTTCAAGAAGAGTTTGAAGGCGCTTACGCGCCTTCGTTCATAATGCTCAAGAACTCTTCGTTATTTTTGGTTTTGAGCATTTTGGAGTAGAGGAATTTCAGGGCTTCCACTTCGTCCATCTGGTGCATGGCGTTGCGCAGGGCCCAGATTTTTGGCAGGGTGTTGGGATCGGTAAGGAGTTCTTCTTTGCGGGTGCCTGATTTGATGACGTCAATGGCCGGGTAGATGCGCCGATCGGCGATGTTGCGGCTAAGAACGATCTCACTGTTACCCGTGCCCTTGAACTCCTCAAAGATCACTTCGTCCATGCGACTGCCGGTCTCAATGAGCGCCGTGGCGATGATGGTGAGACTGCCGCCGTTTTCGATATTGCGCGCCGCGCCGAAGAAGCGCTTGGGCTTGTGCAGGGCGTTGGCGTCCACACCGCCGCTAAGCACCTTGCCCGAGCTGGGGGTGACGGTGTTGTAGGCGCGGGCCAGCCGGGTGATGGAGTCAAGCAAGATCACCACGTCTTTGCCCAGCTCCACCCGGCGCTTGGCCTTCTCGATCACCAGTTCGGCCACACGCACGTGGTTTTGGGCCGGCAGGTCGAAGGTTGAGCTGTAAACCTCGCCGTTGACACAGCGTTCCATGTCGGTCACCTCTTCGGGGCGCTCATCCACCAGCAAAACGATCAGCTCCACTTCGGGGTGGTTGTGGGTGATGCCGTGGGCCAGCTCTTTCATCAGCTCCGTCTTACCGCTTCTGGGGGGCGCGACAATAAGCCCGCGTTGACCCTTGCCGACGGGGGTAAACAGGTCAAGCACCCGGCCGGTCAGCTTGGTGGGGTGGTATTCGAGTTTGAGGCGCTCCTGGGGATAGAGGGGCGTGAGGTTGTCAAAAAGGGGCCGGTTTTTGCTGTCGGCCACCGGCATATAGTTGATCGCTTCAATCTTTAAAAGGGCGTAGTAGCGCTCCTGCTCTTTGGGCGGGCGAACCTGGCCGGTGACCACGTCGCCGCTTCGCAGGGCGAATTTGCGGATCTGGGTGCTGGAGACGTAGGCGTCGTTGCTGGAGTTGGAGAAGTTGCCGTCCATGGCCCGCAAAAAGCCGTAGCCTTCGTTGGTGATCTCCAAAATGCCGGTAAAAAGAATATAGCCGCCTTTGCTGACCTGGGATTTGAGAATCTCAAACATCAGATCCTGGCGTTTAAGACCGTTGGGGTTCTCTACCCCCAGCTCCGTGGCGATGGCGATGAGCTCTTCAAGACTCTTTTGCCTTAGCTCCTCAATCTTGTAGCCCTCAACCGGGATATGGGTTCGGTTTTTCTGTCCGTTTTGACGGGATGAGTTTTCGCTCATGGTTCCTTCTTCGTCCGTATGTTGGAATTTTTGCAGGGTCGTAGCGGAATGGTGTAGAAATGTGTGTCCGTTTCGATGCGCTATTGTATCAATTTTGCAAAAATTTTGTCAATACGCCCCCTCTTTGCGCAAGACAACCCGAACGGTTTTGAGCAAAATCACAATATCAAGCCACAGTGACCAGTTGCGCACGTACCATTTGTCCAGGTAGACCCTGCGATCATAGTCCACCTCACTGCGGCCGCTGACCTGCCAAAGGCCCGTGATACCGGGTTTGACGCTGTAGTAGTACTCGGCATCCTCTTTATAGTATTCGTCAATCTCCTCTTTGACGACAGGACGGGGACCCACCAGACTCATCTGGCCCAAAAGGACGTTGAAAATCTGGGGTAGTTCATCCAAAGAGGTGCGGCGCAAAAAGGCGCCGATTTTTGTCACCCGCGGATCTTCTTTCACCTTGCGGTTTTGGCGCCACGCGGAGGCGAATGCGGGATCCTCTTTTAAAAGCTTTCTCAATCTTTCGTCGGCATCTTTATACATACTGCGAAACTTGACGGTGCCGACGGTTTTGCCCCCTTTGCCGATGCGCCTGTGCACGAAAAAGACGGGGCCGGGGGATTCGGCCTTGATCAAAACGGCCAAAACGGCGATGATCGGTAGCAAAAACGGGAGGAGCAAAAGAGAGAGAGTATAGTCAAAAAGGCTTTTCAGGGCGACGCGGTAACGGCTTTTGAGCCGGTTTTGCAGGGCGATCAGGTTGGTTTGGGTGTTAAAGAGTTCGTAGATGTGTGATTGGGTGAGGTTGAAGTCGTTTAAGAGGGGAACGAAGATGACCTCCTCGCTTTGGGTCAACTCCTTGTCGATGGTCTGCTTAAGGGTGTCGGGTGTCATCCTGCCGGATCGGATAAAGACGGTGCGGGCACGGCGACGGCCGGGGTGGATATAGCCAAGGTAGGGGTTGGAGTAGACCTCCTCTTCCAGCGCCTTGTCATCGCCAAGAACCCGGGCCGGTTTTTGCCACCATCCCAGCCGGTAGAGGGTCAATTTGGCCAACCGTTTAAAAACGGGAATATAAAAGGCGGCAAAGCAAAAGGTGAACAAAAAGACCGCGCGGGAGTAGTGCTCGATGGTACGGCTTAAAGCCAGATAGGCCATGATAATGAAAAAGCCGAATAACAGGCCTTGAAACACCAGGCGCGTCTCGTGCCAGA
>JAMOMS010000220.1 GCA_027067015.1 Campylobacterales bacterium
CGAACCGGCCGGCAGATGGATGATTCTGTTACACAATACGGGCCGGTTGAGATAATAGACGAGCGACACGATGGTAACAACGGCAGCCAAAGCGATCCACTCCGCGATTCTAAAAATTTTTTTTGCCATCATTCCTCTCGTTCTCGGCTTTTCGCTCTGGCTCTCTTTGGGCATTTCACTGCAAAACGTTAACCTGCCCGGTTTGCGAATGAGGCAATTTTACATCAAACTCGATAAAAAACTGATTCTTTCCATCAACGACCTGACCCTTACCCCCCGCCAAAAAGGCGGAACGGATCCCCTTTCTCAGCTCCATAGCATCGGTGATAAGCTCAAGTGGCTTCCTCTGCTTTTTGAGCGTATCCATATCAATAACATGAGCGTCGGTGACTTCAGACTCCGCGCGGAATATAACGGCTGTACGTTTCATATTGTCACCGATCGCATCGATCTCTCCGCCCGCCTGCAATACCATAGCGCCCAACGCCTCTTTAGGGCCGATAACCTGCGGTTACGCCTCCTAAAACCCGATCTTCGCTTTGACGGTCATTTGCGCTATACGGCAACCAAAGGGGAGTGGGAAGCGGAAGGCTCTTATGAGGGATTGGGCCTGGCGGGCAATATCTCCCTTAAACGCCAAGACGATCTTGTTTCGTTTGCCCTCAACTCCCAACGGGTCGCCTCGCTGGGCCCGCTGGTAAAAGAACTGGCCGTTCCCCGCCCCATCGCCGTCTGGATGGTGGATAAAATTCGCGCCAAAGGCTACCTGCTCAAAAACCTAAGCGGCCAGATACGCCTCACCGCCAAAGGCCCTCAGCCCCTTATCAAAAGCCTTAGGGGCACAGCCTACGCCTTTGGCGCCGCCATCCGTTTCCACCCCGACGCCCCGCCGGTTTTAACCAAACGCATCCGCATTACCTTTCAAAACGACACCCTCTTTTTCGACCTGAAAGAGCCGGTATTCAGAAAGATTCCCCTTGCGGGCAGTCGTGTCACTATCGGCCCCATTATCCAACGCCGCTCTCCCCCGGCCCTGACATTGACCATTCGGGCCAAAGGGCCGTTGGATAAGCGTGTCACCGACCTTTTGGCCCTCTACCGCATCCCCCTCCCCTTTCGCCAAACCAAAGGTATCCTGAATGCCGAAACCAAACTGACATTTCGATTAACGGACGGCAAAGTGACCGATTACGAAGGCCGATACACCGCCCCGTCGGCTACCTTGCTTTTTGACGATACCCTGCCCGTACCGGTGGAAGATTTAAACGTTACCGCCAAAGGCAAAAAGTTTACGATCCGCTCGGCGCGTATCGCCTACCCGCCCTACCTTCTGGCCGATGTGAGCGGCACCCTTGCCCTCGCGCAAAAAAAGGGCGATTTCGCTTTGCGAATTCAAAAAGCGCGCTACCCCGCCAAAAGCCCGTTACTCTCTATCCAAAACGACACCCGCCATATTACCCTCGATTTCAATCAAAATGTCCGTTTCACCCTCCCCGGCCTGCTGGCGCAAGCCACCTACCGCCGGGAAGGTCTTAAGATACGGTTGGATGATCTCTCCCGCTTGGCCCCCTATTTTGACGGCCCGCTTAAAAGGATCCGCGGCGGACAACTCACACTCACGACACGGCGCCAAGAGATAGAAGGGCAACTCACACTCCACTATCCCAACGAAATTTTTACCCAAAAAGGCAAACCGCTTGAGCGTTTTGATATTCGGTTTCAAAGTGACACCAACGGGTGGCAGGCACAAGTCAACAAGATCGCCACCCTCAAAGGAGACTCTGACAAAATCTCCGTCAGCTATCAGAATATCGACATTCGCATCCCGCCGCTTCGACGGATGCTTCTTCATGATCGTAACGGCACGACGCCAAACGCTCCAAAAGTTCGTCTTTTCGGACGACACACCACCCTCTACCTTGACCGCGCCAGTCTTCCGTGCGACTCGCTTGATCTTCTGATCATCCCCCGCCCCTTCTCCCTCAGTTTTCTTTCCCGTCACGCCGACGGAACCATCAAAGGCGCCCTCTACAATCAAAAGCTTCAGGTGACGGGCAAAAACCTGCCGGCCCGCGTAATTCGCAGTGTCTCGGCCCTACACGACCTGTACGGCGGCTATTTCAACTTTGACGCCGTGGGCACCCTGGACGACTTTTCCGGCGCGATCGACTTTTACGACACCCTTTGGGCCAAAAGCGCCACTTATAACAATATCCTGGCCACTCTCAACACCGTCCCGGCCCTCTTAAGCCTCAAAAACCCCGGCTTTAACCGCAAGGGTTTCAAGATCAAAAAGGGGCAGATCCTCTACCGCTACAAAGCGCCGGCATTTACCTTTAAACAGATTACCGTTCATGGAGAGAGCGCCGATATTTTCGGCAGTGGGCAGATGAACCTGGATACCGGAGAGATTCACGCCGCTTTGCAGATCCGCTTTTTGGAGACGGTGACCAACCTGATGCAAAAGATTCCGGTGGCGGGTTACCTGCTCTTTGGCAAAGAGGGGAATATCGCCATCGGCCTGCATATCGACGGATCCGTGAAAAACCCCGAGGTCAAAACCGACACGGTCAAAAATATTGTCACGGCGCCCTTTAACATTATCCGCCGCACCATCACCCTCCCCTTTCACCTGGACGAGGCGTTTTAGGGCTTACTCGTTGCGCAGGACTTTCAAAGGATCGATCTGCGAAGCCTTTTTGGCCGGGTAGAGCGAAGAGAGCAGTGAGATGGCCAGGGCCCCAAAAACGATGGCCCAAAAGTCGCTCATCTGAAGTTTCAGGGGAAGCCGGGAGGTGCCGTAGACATCTTCGGGCAGGGTGATGATATCAAAGTGTTTAAGCAGTTCCATGCCGCCCAGCCCCAACACGATCCCCGCCGCCACACCGCCGATGCCGATAATAAGCCCCAAACGGAAAAAGATAGCCCGAATCTCCTTTTTCGAGGCCCCCAAAGAGAGTAGAAGCGCCACGTCACTGCGGCGGGTCATGACGGTCATGAGCAGGGAGCTGACAATATTGAGCGAGGCGATAAGAATAATGAGCATCAGCACGATAAAAAGCGCCCGCTTTTCCATCTGCATGGCCGAAAAAAAGTTGCCGTTTTGTTGCCACCACCCCACAATCGTCACCCCTTCAGGCAACTCTTCGCGAATGGCGTTGATGTCACTCATGGGGTTTTCGGAGAGAATATGAATACCGTCGTAAACCCCCGGCTCACGCTTTAAAATCTTCTCGAAGGTATCAAAACCGGTGTAGTAGTAGCTCTCGTCATAGGCGTTTAAACCCGAGCGAAAGAGTCCTTTAATCGTAAAACGCTTGGTCAGAGGCATCAGCGAAAGCCCCGCCGGGCGCATCTGCGAAAAGAGCAGTGTAATCTTGCCGCCTTCACGCAAAACCAGCTCCTCGGCCAACGGACGCCCCACTATAATGCCGTAGCGCCCGAAAGGTTGGTGATAGGCTTTGGCAAACACCTCGTTAACCCGCTTCTCCTCTTTCGGATCGACGCCAAAAAGAAGCCCGCCTTTGAAACGGCCGTCATGGCGCACCATCACCTGGGTACGCATATAGGGGCTAAAGCGCAGATCTGGGAATTTGTCCTGCAGGCTCTCCAGCAGTGCTTTGTCCACCCGGCCACCCAACAGGGGATAGACCGTCAGGGGATAGTTCATGACAAAGAGGCGCTTTTCAAACTCTTTTTCCATGCCGTTCATGATGGCCATGGCGATGATGAGCACCGTCACCCCCACGGCGATCCCAAAAAAGGCGAGAATACCGGCCAGAAAAATAAACGGGTGCTCTTTGTCAAAGCGCAGATAGCGCCGCACCATCGTGTTGACAAACCGGGGGTTCATCGTAAAGCCTCCGGCTTTGGAGAATGAAAAGTGAAAAGTGAAAAGTGAAAAATGGATGTAGCCCGCATCGCGGGCCCCATTGGAATGAAATCGAAGGGAGCGAAAGCGACCATCCTAAACTTTTAACTTTTTAGTTTTTAACTTTTCACTTATTAAGCGTTTTCGCCCGCCAGCAGGCCTCTTTTGGGGCCGCTTTTGCCGCAACAGTGCTTGTATTTCTTGCCACTGCCGCAGGGGCAGGGGTCGTTACGGGCCGGTTTCTTGCCGCCGATAACGGGGGCGGTGACATGGGGCTCTTCCTCTTCTTCCCCGCCTTCGGCAAGCTCGGCGTGAAACGCTTCGGCCTCGGCCAGCTCCGCCTCCATCTGGGCGCGCATCCGTTCAATGGCCTCCTGCTCCTGGCGCATCTCCTCCTCGGTTTTGAAGCGGATAAGATAGAGGGTTTTAAGAGCCTCAAACTTAATGGACTCCACCAACTCCGTAAAGAGATTGTAGCTCTCTTTCTTGTACTCCACCAGCGGGTCTTTTTGGTTGTAGCCCCGAAGCCCGATACCGGTTTTGAGAATATCCATCTGGTAAAGGTGATCGCGCCAGGCGTTATCGAGCACCTGAAGGTAGATAATGCGCTCAATCTCGTTTCTCTGGGTCGGGTCAAGCTGTCCCATCTTGGCCTCGTAACGGTTTTTGAGCTCCTCCAGCAGGTAGGCTTTAAGCTCAGGGTACTCCTTGCCTTCCAGCGCCTCGGCCGGCAGTTCCTCACCCAGCTCCTCCATCAGTTTCAGGCGCAGGCGCTCCAGGTCGTAATCTTCCGTCGGCGCGCCGTCTACCACGCCGCACTCCATCAGCAGGTGCTCGATATACTCTTCCCGGATGGCGTCGATCTTGCCGATGATGTCAAACTCGGGATTGAGCAGTTCATTGCGGAATCTATAGACCAGTTTGCGCTGTTCATTGGCCACATCGTCATACTCAAGCAGGTGTTTACGGGACTCAAAGTGAAGGTTTTCCACCTTCTTCTGGGCCTTCTCCACGGCGCGGGTGACCATTTTGGACTCAATATACTCGCCCTCTTCCACCCCCATCTTGTCCATGATGGTTTTAATGCGCTCGCTTCCGAAGATTCTTAACAGATGGTCTTCCAGGCTCAGATAAAAACGGCTCTCACCCGGATCACCCTGGCGGCCCGAACGTCCCCTCAGCTGGTTGTCGATCCGCCGGCTCTCGTGCCGCTCGGTACCGATAATATAAAGACCGCCCAGCTCTCTTACCTCATCGTCAATCTTGATATCCACGCCCCGGCCCGCCATGTTGGTGGCGATGGTGACGGCGCCCTTTTTACCGGCGTCTTTGATAATCTCCGCCTCATGCTCGTGGTTTTTGGCGTTGAGTACGTTGTGGGGGATCTTCTCTTTTTTGAGCAGTTCATGAAGCGCCTCGGACTTTTCAATGGAAGCCGTACCCACCAGCACCGGCTGGCCCTTTTTGTGGCGCTCTTTGATATCCTTGATCACCGCGTCAAACTTCTCTTTTTCGGTCTTGTAGATCAGGTCGGGCTGGTCTTTACGAATGACGGGCACGTTGGTGGGAATGGAGATAACATCCAGTCCGTAGATCTCGGCAAACTCCGTCGCCTCGGTCTGGGCCGTTCCCGTCATACCCGCCAGCTTCTCATACATGCGGAAGTAGTTTTGGAAGGTGATATCCGCCAGGGTCTGCGACTCCTCTTTAATCTCCACCCCCTCTTTGGCCTCCAGCGCCTGGTGAAGCCCCTCACTGAATCGCCGCCCTTCGCTCAGCCGCCCGGTAAACTCGTCGACAATGACGATCTCCCCCTCTTTGACCACGTAATCCACATCTTTCTCAAAGAGGTTGTGGGCCTTGAGGGCCTGATCAAGATGGTGGGCCAAAATGGCGTTCTCCATGGCGTAGAGGTTGTCCACGCCAAAGAGTTTCTCGGCCTTGGCGATCCCCTGCTCGGTCACCAGGATCACCCGGTTCTTCTCATCGACGGTAAAGTCTTCGTCCCGCACCATCTGGCGGGCCACCTTGTCGGCGCGCTCATAGTTTTCCAGCTTGCTCTTGGTGGGGCCCGAGATAATCAGCGGCGTCCTGGCCTCGTCGATCAAAATGGAGTCCACCTCGTCCACGATGGCATAGTAGTGGTCGCGCTGAACCATCTCGTCAAGCGAATATTTCATATTGTCGCGCAGGTAGTCAAAGCCGAACTCGTTGTTGGTGCCGTAGGTGATGTCGGCGTCGTACTGGGCCTTGCGCGTCGCGTCATCCAAAATATCACCGGTAATCACCCCCACGCTGTAGCCCAGGAAGTTGTAAATTTTACCCATCTCCGCCGCGTCCCGCTTGGCCAGGTAGTCGTTGACGGTTACCACGTGCACACCCCGCCCCAGCATGGCGTTGAGCACCACCGGCAAAGTCGCCACCAGGGTTTTACCCTCCCCCGTCTTCATCTCGGCGATCTTGTTGTCGTGCAAAACCATGCCGCCGATCAGTTGAACGTCAAAGTGACGCATACCCAACACCCGTTTGGAGGCCTCACGGGTGATGGCGAAAGAGTCGAAAAGTACGTCATCCAGCGTCTTTTCGCCCTTTTGCACGCTCTCTTTCAACGCGTCAAACGCCGTTTTGAGCTCCTCGTCGCTTAGCTTCTCATACTTGCTCTCAAGGGCGTTGATCTGTTTGACTTTTTTGGCGTACTTTTTCAGTTCCCTGTCGTTTGCGGTACCGACAATGGCGTGAAAAACCGATTTGATCATGTGCTGTTTACCTTTTTGAGGAAGAATCGCCGACCATGGTGGACCTCGGCGGCGCTTTGGCCAAACCGCCACCGATATCCACGTTCGGCGTTTAAGGCATAGATTTTATCACATCTTTACGCAGGGTTGTATAAAATGCTTACCATGAAAAAATATCTTATCTTTCTCCTGGCCCTCGGCCTTCAGGCGGGTATGAGCCTGCCGGACTACTTTCGCGCAGATTTTGAGCAGACCGTCCGCTCCGATGACCACAACGCCACCTTGCGCTACAAAGGAAAACTGCGCTTCCATGCCCCCGACAACGCCCGTTGGGATTATGAAACACCGGTTGAAAAGAGCATCTGCGTCCAAAACGCCCGGGTCTGGGTGATCGAGCCGGAGCTGGAGCAGGCCACCCTCTTTCGCCTGCGCCAATCCATTCCGCTCAACACCCTGGTGGCACGGGCCAAACCCCAAAAAGACGGCAGTTACCTCTCCCGTTTTGAGGGGGTGGACTACCGCCTTCAAGCCGATACCCGGGGCCGTCCCGTCGCCATCTCCTACACCGACCACCTGGGTAACCGGGTGCGCATCCGATTTTTTCATATTGAGACCGACCCGTTCGATACCCGAACACTTGCCTGCCGCATCCCCGAAGGGTTTGACGTGATTGACGGCCGCTACTGACGCCTTGACAACAAGACGGGGCGGTGACGTTCACAACACGCCGCCATCTGCGTCAATGAGCCCGCCGTCACACGGCGCTTCGCTCGTTCCACGCCATGATAACCACCGCGATGATCAGCTAAACAAACCCAAACAACGCCCCTTTCAGGGCGCCGCCCAAGTTCCCGATATGCCGGGTCTCGGTAGACTCCTCCACGGCTCTACCGGTTGCCCATAACCAGGTCGCCGATCATCCCAAGGGCCGATCCCTCCCCCACGTCTTTGCCGCCGCCCTGGGGCGCGGCCGAGAGCATCCGGCCCGCCAGGCGGGAGAAGGGAAGCGACTGCACCCAGATTTTCCCGGGCCCCTGAAGTTTGGCGATAAAAAAGCCCTCGCCGCCAAAGAGCGCTGTTTTGATGCCTCCTACCTGCTCAATGTCAAAGCGCACCTGCGGTTGCATAGCCACCAGACAGCCGGTATCCAGATGCAGGGTCTGGCCTTCATGCAGGGTAATCTCCTTGAGCATACCCCCCGCGTGAATAAAGGCCATGCCGTCGCCTTCGAGTTTTTGCATAATGAAGCCTTCGCCACCAAACAGACCCGTCAATATTTTACGCTGAAAGTAGATGCCTATGGATACCCCCCTGGCTGAGCACAAAAAGCAGTCTTTCTGGCAAATGAGCGTACCG
>JAMOMS010000221.1 GCA_027067015.1 Campylobacterales bacterium
GGGGGTATCGGGCGCGTCAAAGAGGAAGATGCCGGAGGGTTTGAGCACGGGCCACTCGTAATGTTTCCACCACTTTGTCGGATCGGGGTCTGAAACGTTGTAACCGATCACCATGTTTTCCGTATTATCACTAAAGTAGAGATGGGGCGTCAATTTGGACCATCTGACGTGCAAAATCCAGCCGTCAAATCGGAACTGGCGTACCACTTTGAGGTTTTTGGCGTCAATGATCTGTACCACCGGGAAATCTTTGCCGCTAAAGGTGACCGCCAGCCACTTTTTATCGGGGCTCAGCGCCGTAAAGACCGGGTTGCCGTACACATCAATCGCTTTAATAAAATGGAAGTCGTGATCAAAGACAAAAACCTTTTTGTTGCCCACCGCCGGAATAAAGAAGTAATCGCCGCTGATGCTCCAAAAACCAAAATGGGGCACCTTGAGAATGCGCTCTTTTTTGCCCATCTGCAAAGGCACCTTGCGGTACGCCATGGTATCAAGGTTCAGCACCCCGACGGCTTTGTCGTTGAAAAAACCCACCACATAGAGATTTTTATCGATCATCGCGTCAAAGGGTACGGCGCCGGCGTTTTCAATCTTTTTATAGAGCTTGAAAGAGGGGGTTTTGGCCTTGGGCGTCATATCTTTCATCACCCACAACTCGTCGCTGTCCATACAGGCAAAGACCAGGTAGTCACCGTACTCTTTGATACCCACATTGCGGCTACCGGTTTTGATGGTCTGAAGCGGGTTGAGGTCTCTATCGAGTATCTCGACGGTTTTGTTGTCGTAGTTGGCCACCGCCACATAGTTGTCGCCGATAATAAACCCGATGGCGCTTTTGCTGGTCTGAAACTCTTTGAGTTTTTTGTCGTGCACGGGATCGAACTTGATCACATAGCCGTCACGGGTTATCACGTAACCGTCGTTATCACGAAACTTCACCACGGCGTGGTTGAAGTTGTGCATGTTTTTGATCTCATCCACGACCAGGTTGTGCTCAATCACCGCCAGGGCGGAATTTTCCCGCTCTACGACAAAAATTTTCTCCTGCACCGCAAACGTCTGAACAGCCAAAAAAAGCAGTGCCCATCGCCATACCGTTTTACGCATCTATTGATCCTTGAATGATTGAATGTAGTCGGCCAACGCTTCCAGTTGGGTCGCGTTAAGGTCAGAAAACGCGGGCATCGAGTTGCGACGATACCCCAGTTGTTTGTATGTACCGTCAGGATCGGCAATCTGGGCCATGATCTCCCCTCTGTTTCGTTTGTTCGCGATACTCCGAAACGACGGGCCGAACGCCTCGGCCGTCTGATGGTGACATCCCCAGCAATAGGCTTTGAAAAGCTTTTGCCCCTCCTGCACATTTGCGGCTGTCAATACAACCGGTAAAACGACCCAAAGCCATCTTTTCACGTTGTCCCCTCTTATTGAACGATTTTTTCGACCCGTTTCATCAACAACGGCTCGGTCAACTCCCTGTCACGGACACCGGCCGCTGACGCGCAGGCGGGTTTGGCCAATATGACGTACATGGTTGCGACGATTTTATCATCTTTGCGCAAAGAAGGGACTTTGTAACG
>JAMOMS010000222.1 GCA_027067015.1 Campylobacterales bacterium
AGTGACAATACGGAAAACATGGTGATCGGTTACAACGTTTCAGACCCCGATCCGACAAAGTGGTGGAAACATTACGAGTGGCCCGTGCTCAAACCCTCCGGCATCTTCCTCTTTGACGCGCCCGATACCCCCAAACCCGATATTTTCAAGGCGGGGCACTAAGTGTTTCGGCTCTCCAATCTCATCGCTTCCGTCACCGCCGGCAAGCCGGAGCGCTCGCTGGACGGCGCCATTGCCATCTGGAACTTCACCAACCGCTGTAACCTTGCCTGTCGGCACTGCTACAGCTACGCCGATCCGAACCAGGAGGATTTTCTTTCTACCGACTTTATTCTCGCCCAGATTCCCCGTCTTAAAGCCGGCGGCATCAAGTTTGTGATCTTCAGCGGCGGTGAGCCGCTCATTCGCAAGGATATTTTCCAAATCGCCGAGGCGATGCGAAACGAGGGGATCGTCACCTACCTCTCCACCAACGGGTTGTATATCACCCCCAAAAATGTGGACAGAATTATTGCGACTTTCAACTATATCGGTATCAGCATTGACGGCATTGAGGCGGTGCATGACGATTTCAGGGGATTGCCGGGGGCCTATCGCAAAAGCCTGGACGCCATTGCGCTCATTCAAAAACACGGGGGTAACGCGGGGATTCGCTTTACGTTAACCAAAGAGACCGAAGAGAGTTTTTACCCCATTTTCGATCTGGCCGAGCAGATAGGGGTTGATAAGATCTATATCTCCCACCTGGTCTACAGCGGTCGGGGGCTGGAGAACCTGAAAATCGACATCACCCCCGAGGCGCGCAGGGAGTATGTGAACTTCATGATTGACAAAGCGTTTGCCTACCATGAGGCGGGGCGGGGGATCGATATTGTCACCGGCAACATGGAGATGGACGCCGTTTTGTTTTTGCGCCGTTTCGCTGAGCGCTATCCCCAGCTCAAAGAGGAGATGGCCCGGCGGCTAAAAAACTGGGGCGGCAACAGCGCGGGCAGAAAGCTGGTGAATATTGACTGGATGGGACGCGTCAAACCCGACCCCTTTTTCCCCGAGTATATCGGCGACATGACCCAAAAACCCTTTGACGCGTTGTGGCTGGATGAGGAGAATAACCTGCTTAAAAGGCTCAGAGAACACCCCCGAAGACTCGGCGGCAAATGCGCGGATTGCGGCGTGGTCGATATCTGCAACGGCGGCAGTCGCAGTCGGGCCTGGGCGATGAGCGGTGATTTGTGGGCGGAAGACCCCTCCTGCTATCTTACGGAAGATGAGAGAGCGGGAGTGGATAATTGAGGATGGCTATAAACTGTAAAGGTAAAAAATGGGTAAAGTCTATCTGACAGGGGCCGGGCCGGGTGATATTGACCTGTTGACGGTCAAAGCGTTAAGAGTTGTAAGGGAGGCGGACGTGATTATCTATGACCGCCTGGCCAACCCCGATATTCTCAAAGAGGCCAAGGCGGGGTGTGAGTTTGTCTATGTGGGCAAAGAGGACGGCCGCCATACCCTGCCGCAGGAGCAGATTAACGAAGTTATCTACCAAAACGCTCTCAAGCATGATAGGGTGGTGCGTCTTAAAG
>JAMOMS010000223.1 GCA_027067015.1 Campylobacterales bacterium
CGATTTGCGCCTGCACCACGTTGACGGCGCACGCTTGATGGCGTACCAGAAAGCTGTGATCGTCGTAGATATCGCTTTTGGAAGGAATGAGAATGTTCTCTTTCAGAACCAGCGCGTCACCCGTGATGGTGGCGATAAGCTTGCTGACCGGCGCAAACGCCTGTTTGGTGGTGACAATGACAAGATTGCCGCCCAGGTCAATCTGCTGTTGCAGTAGGGTGGGTGTGTCACTGCCGGTTTCGGGTATCTTTACCACCTGCTCCAAAAAACCCAGATGCCGGATCTCCCGCTCAATGTAGTGATAAAAGGCGGGATTGGAATAGAGGCTTTTGCCGATAATAAGCAGTCGGTTTGCCATGCTCTTTCCTTGCGTAAATTCTTGGCCCATTATAGCGCAATCAGCCCATTTTAAACGCCCATAGACTATAATCTCCCAATTTTAAGCCGGAGTGAAAACCCGATGGATTACAAATCGACGCTGAATCTTCCCAAGACCGGTTTCCCCATGCGGGGAAACCTTCCCCAAAACGAACCCAAACGCTATGCCAAGTGGTTTGAGAGCGGTGTGTATGAGCGGATGAAGAAAAACCGCGAGGGCGCCGAGCTCTTTACCCTGCACGACGGCCCGCCGTATGCCAACGGCAAGATCCACATCGGTCACGCGCTGAACAAGATTTTAAAAGACATCATCGTCAAAGACAACTACTTCCAGGGCAAAGCGGTGCGCTTTACCCCCGGCTGGGACTGCCACGGCCTGCCCATCGAACAGCAGGTGGAGAAGAAGCTGGGCAAGGCCAAAAAGGAGCAGTTGCCCAAAACCAAAATCCGCCAGCTCTGTCGTGAGCACGCCGCCAAGTTTATCGAGATTCAAAAAGAGGGTTTTAAAGCCCTGGGTGTGATTGCCGACTGGGATAAACCCTACGTCACGATGGATTTTCGTTTCGAGGCCAACATTTACCGTACCCTGTGTGACGTAGCCCAAAAGGGTCTGCTGGTTGAGCGAAGCAAACCGGTCTACTGGAGTTGGGCCGAGCGCACCGCGTTGGCCGAGGCGGAAGTGGAGTACGAGGATAAGGAGGACTACTCCATTTACGTCGCCTTCGAGCTGGAGGACTCAGCGAAGCAGAAACTGGGGCAACCGGAAGCGGCGGCATTTGTCATCTGGACCACTACCCCCTGGACCCTGCCGGCCAATGTGGGCATCAGCCTCAACCCGCACGAGATGTACGTGCTTACCCGCGACGGCTACATTGTGGCCGAAAAGCTCTTTGAGACGTTGGTAGAAAACGGCGTGGTCGAAGGCCCCGTGGAGATGCGCATTCCGGCCAGGGATTTGGAGGGGATGGTGGCCATCAACCCCCTCAACGGCCGCCCGTCACGCATTGTATTGGGCGAGCACGTCGTGATGGAGAACGGTACCGGGTGCGTGCATACCGCGCCGGGACACGGTGAGGATGACTACCGGGTGGGATTGGTGAACAACCTGGAGGTTGTCATGCCCGTGGATGAAGAGGGGCGGTATGATGAGACGGTGGTGCGCCTGCAACTTCTGCCCGAACCCGAAAAGTT
>JAMOMS010000224.1 GCA_027067015.1 Campylobacterales bacterium
ACACCAGCAAAAAGTCGCCCCCGCCCAGCAAAAGGGCATCGGCCGGCACGATATCGCCGATTTTGACCTTGATAATATCCCCCGGTACCAGCTCCCTGGCGTCCACCTCCCGCCAAAGCCCGTCACGCCGCACCAACGCCTTGCGGGCCAGCCGCTTTTTCAACACGGCAATGGCGTTTAAGGCCTTGGACTCCTGGTAAAAGTCCACCACGGCGTTAACCAACAGCATCACCGCGATAATGGTAAAGTCCTCCCAGCGCCCCGCCAGGGCCGAAAGCAGGGCCGCCGTTTCGATCATCCAGGGAATCGGCCCCCAGAAACGGCGAAAGAGGCGGTGCCAAGCGCTCTCCTCTTTCTCGTCAATCTCGTTGTAGCCGTACTGCCGACGGAGGGTTTTGACCTCCTCTTCTCGCAATCCCCGCCAATCGCCCTCGCCCGTCAGATCGGGACTTTTTTCCTCCTGGACGGGTTTTGGCCTGGGTTTGTGGTGTCTGCGATGGGCCATGGCAACCTCCTACAGGGTTATTGTTTCGCCATATTTAACAATATGAGCCTGTTTCCCAAGTTCTTTTGCGATACTTTTGACAAAAAGAGCCTGTTTGTCCGGCTCGCCGTGCACCAGGTAAACCTTCTCAAGACGCGAAAAACGCCCCATCCACGCCAGCAGTTCATCTCTGTCCGCGTGGGCGGAAAAGCCGTTGACCGTATGAATCTGCGCCCGCACAACAATCTCTTCGTGGTAGATTTTGACCCGTTTTTCCCCCTCGACAAGCCGGCGCCCCAGCGTGCCGACAGCCTGATACCCCACAAACAAAACGGTGTTGGCCCCGTTCCAGAGACGGTGCTTGAGATGGTGCAAAATCCGCCCTCCACTGCACATACCGCTACCGGCGATGATAATACAGCCCGTTTCGTCGTTAATGGCCCTGGACTCTTCGGGTGTCTGGGTAAAGGTAAGCCCCGAAAAGGCAAAGAGGCTCCCGTCACGCCTTAGCATCCGCTGACACATTCGGCTTAAGGAGGTGTGGTAAAGGTCATAAAGCCGTGTGGCGCGAATGGCCATGGGAGAGTCCAAAAAGACCTTACAGCGGGGCAGAGCCTTGGCGTCAAACATCCGTTTCAACAGGCACAAAATCTCCTGGGTGCGCTCAATGGCGAAGGAGGGTATCACCACACTGCCGCCCCTTTTGAGCGTTTCAATTACCACCCGCCTAAACTCCGCCTCGGTATCTTTCACCCCTTTGTGGAGCCGGTCGCCATAGGTGGACTCGATAAAGAGGGCGTCCGCCTCCGCGACGGGTTCGGGCGGGGGGATCACCATGTCGTTGCGGTTGCCAAGATCACCGCTAAAAACCGCTTTCACGCGCCGTCCGGCCTCCTCAATCTCCAGCGTCACGGAAGAGGAGCCCAGAATATGCCCCGCGTTGCGGAAGGTCGCTTTGATCCCGTGCCCAAGCTCAATGGTCTCACCGTATTCGGCGTAGGTGATAGGAAGATCGTAAAGCGCTGACACATCCTCCATGGTATACATCGGGGGCGGGAC
>JAMOMS010000225.1 GCA_027067015.1 Campylobacterales bacterium
AGGTAGGCTTCTACCTTGGTGTCATAGCGGAAATCACTATCGTCTATTTCGATGCTAAGCATCGGTTGGAAGTCTTGCATAATATTGGCAAAAAGAAATTGATTGATATGGCAGTCAAAATGTCCCAGTAGCTCTATGCCCGCCTCAAATGCCGGCATAGGTGTATTTTCTTTCGATTCCACAACAAAGCCGCTCTCCGTAGCAAAAAGTATGCTTGCGCGTTGCATATCAAAAGGGCTATAGAGGGTTTGACGCTCCATATTGTTTTTGGCGTACACCAAGACATTGAAATAGAAATCCATAAAGTCCTTATTGACTATATTCCCCAGGCTTCCGATACTCTCCATTACATTGAAATATTGCCGCTTGGCGTAACGGTAGGTATGCTCTTGCTCTTGGATCACCTCAAATTTGGAAATCTTGCCGGTTTGGAGGAACTCTTCAAGGTCTTGCTTGGTGAAGTATTTTTCCAGCAGGGCAATAATTCTTCTCTTTGTTTTTGCATCTCTTTTCCAGTTAAAGTAGCTTTGTGTAGAGAAACCAAATAGTTCAGACATCAGTTGTTCTATTCTTTTTTTGCTCATAAATGCCTTCCACCCATTAATTGTTAATAGTAATTTTACCAAATTTGTCAATTTTTAATAAATTATTAGCATTTTCCTTGACTTATCAAATAATTAGTAGTACAATTCTAAATATCAACAGCTAACAATAAACAGTTGATAGTAAAGGTGTCTAAAATGAAGATGTCAAACTGGATAACTCCTAAAGACTTAAGTAGAGGTATTGATGATTTGCCTCCAATTCCAATTAATACTCAAAATTATCTAAGGTCTCAAAAAAAAATCCAATATACGAAAGTAGGAAGGTCTGTTCTTTATAAAAAAGAATGGATTGAAGAGTATTTAGAACGAAATATGCGCAAAGCCTGTTCAAAGGAAGCCTAAATGTCAATGGACATAATGACCTTGGTGTTTAAAACCCCTTATAAGCCGACGCCTAAAGTGGTACTGCTTTGCTTGGGCGACAACGCCAATGACCAGGGGCAATGTCACCCCAGCCTCAAAACCATCAGCCAAAAGAGTTCCATCAGCACATCCAACCTCAATTATGTGCTCAATACCTTTGAGGCGATCAAAATGATTAGCCGAAAAAGGCGCAAACGAGACAACGGAAGCAATACATCCACCCTCTATCAAATCAACATCGCCAAACTTAAAGATGTTGCGTTTAGCGAAGGGAAAGCACGCCAAGCTTATCTCAAAGAGTTTGAGGTGAAATACAAGCAGATCGTTGACCCGAAAGGCAAGCGAAAAAAGAGCAAAAACCAATCATTGGACAAGGGGGCAAACCAACCATTGGATAAGGGTAAAAACCAACAGTTGGACAAGCTTATCCAACCTATTGGACAACTATATGAACCATCAGTGAACCATCAAAGAGAAGATATTGACATATCTTCTCTCTCTAAGAGAGCGGATTTTTTGAAATCTCAGCTTGATTTTATCAACTGGGCAAGAGCGCATTATAAAGACCTCTCCATTAACACTGTAGATGAAAACACCAAAGAAAAAATCGTTATCTGCGTCGATGCCGACGGCCTGCTTTATAACAAACTTACCGGCAAGCATTTTAGAGGAACAAGAGCGCTAAAGATGTGGGCGAACCTCTATCGGCACGCGCTTAACAATCCCGAACCGTTTTTAAAAATCACAAAGGAGGAAACAACCGATGAAACCAGTTAAGGCAACGGATTTTTTTGAGTGGCTCCAGGGAGAGCTAACGGCATTTTGTTCCATTCTGCGTATTTCGGAGACATACGCCAAAGAGCTTTTGGACGGCGATAAAGAGTTGAATGCAGCCTACAGCCGGTTGGCGGCTCATCTTATGCAAACGCACCCCAAGCCCGTCAACGGAGCCGATGCGCTCCTGCTGGCGCTTGAGCGGCTGGAAATAAAGCTCCAAACGATTATGGAAACGGTACAGAGTGTATCTCCCACGCTGGAGCTTTGAAAATTCATCACAACACAAAGGAGAACGACAGATGAAAACACTTAAAAACTTTGGAATTTCGGTAGCGGTGGCTTCTATGCTCTTTAGTACTTCAGCCAATAGCGGAAGCGTTGGCGGCTTCGGCTCAGCATTAGAGGTCACACAAGAAGCTCAGTGGGCGGCGGACATTGGTGATAGAGCCGCCGCCTATACCCAGCAGTTGCAACAGTACGCTACCCAACTTCAGCAATACTACCAGCAGGTACAAGAGTGGGAACGCAAAGTAATGGGCTTGCGGATGATGGTATCCAATATAGGCACGCTTCCTGAGAATATGAAAGATCAGTTTATTAATATGGCACGCCAAATGAAAGACCAAATGGAACAAGGTCAAGCCATTGCCTATACCGCCGCTAACATTGACGATCAGTTTAACAAGATCTTCAAGGGCTATGACTACTTTTTGGAGCAGAGTAACGCTTCTACCCAAAGTTTTCAAGCTGCATATAAAACGATGTATCAAAGCACCCGTGATACAGCGTTAAACGCCTTAAAAACACTTGGTATCCAAGAGCAAGACTTGCAAAACGACCAAGTATTTATGGCAAAGCTACGCACAGCAATGAACAGTGCTGAGGGTACAGAAGCAGCCATAGCGGTAGCCAATCAACTTACCTACCATCAAACGGAGGCATTGCAAAAACTTCAAAAGACCGTAATGACCCAGGCGAACTTACAGGCGCAATATATCGCTGAGCAAAACCAGGAAAAACAGATGTCAAAAGCGGCGGTGGAAGCTTTTGCACCAGAACCCGAAGATAGTGGCAGTGATGATCGCTCACCTCTTCGTTATCAAAACTAAGGAGTAGAGATGAAACACATTATGACTTTGGCGTTCAGCCTCTTTATCGCGGTAATGATGCTTTCAGGGTGCGAAAAAAAAGAACAAACACCCCAAAAAGAGAAGCCAGGCATTAATAACTTTGAGAATTTCGCACCGGCTCCCGATGATACTACCGGTGATGACCGTTCCCCCATAAGGTACCAGAAATGAAAAGCGTGATTGAAACCTACATTGAAGTAGCGGTGTACGCACTTTTTATCGTGTACGGGTGTGAGGTGATGCTAAGCGAAGAGGGCAATCGAGCCATCTTCGGCGCGGTGATGGTTACCGTAAGTGTTGTGCGTATCGGGTGGCTCAATTACCGTTGGAAGCAGCAAGGAGAGAGCAATGGCACATAAACGATATTTTCTTTTTGGGGCGTTGATGCTTTTTATCGCTTTTTCCCCCGATTTATCGGCGCAGGATGTAACGCTTAATAACCTTCCGTCTCACGTGATGGATACTTTTGACCATTACATCAAAACCTTTTACGATCCTATCAAAGCACCGGCTAAATGGCTCTTTGTCACCTTGGGACTTATTCAGATGGTTTTGACTTTTGGATTTATGTTTATGCGCGGAGAGCTTGAGATGGGTGTGGTTATGGCGGCATTGATTCGCTTTGTGTTGCTCTTTGGGCTCTTTTTGGCATTTTTCGATAATCCTCAATGGATGAAAGATATTTTCAACGGTTTTACCGAGTTGGCAGACCGTGCTACCCACGGCAATGTTTCCAGCTTGGATAAGGCAGTAGAGAATATCAAAGTGATGTGGTACTTCATCTGGGCAAAGGTATCCAATAACAGTTGGCACCATATTCCAGAATCGCTGGGACTGATTACACTGGGTACCATTGAAACTATAGTGGTAGCTATTCTTATCGGGTATGCGCTGATGAACTACGGCTTTTTTGTCTTTAGCCTCTATGTCGGCGTCTTTTGGCTGGGATTTGGAAGCTTTGAGTTTACGCGACCCTGGGCGATTAACAGCGTGGTCAATATTATTCGATGGGGCGCAAAATGGATGATGCAGTTACTCATCATCTCTGTAACGTTTGCCATTATCTATGACGCAATGGTGGATGCTTGGAGTGATCTGTATGAGTATGTCACCTTGGTGATCGTCTCACTCATTATGGTCACGATCTCTTTTGGAAGCAGTGCGTTTGTGGATAGCTACTTCAACGGTCACGGCGGCGGAGACAATAGCGTGGGCGTGCAGATGGCGCAAGCCTTTGTCTCCAACTCCGTTAGAAACATCTCCCGCGGAGCGCAACATGGAGCCTCAGCCGGTTACAGCGCCGTCAAAGAGGCGGCGGCAGCGGGTGGAGACGGCGGAAGCAAGGGCGGCGCAATTAAAACAGCACTCAAAGCCACCGGCGGCGCGGCCGTCGGTGCGGCGGCGGGGATGACAGCCGGCGCGGTGCGTAGCTTTACGGGCGGTAGCTCCCAGACGGTAGGGCAAGGTAGCGGCGCATTTGCCGCTAAAGCTGCCGGCAAGACGATTAAAGGCGGTATGGCGGTTGCCAGCGCACCCGCCAAAGCCGGTGAGAAGATCGGTGAAGCCATTCAAAAGAAGATGAACAAAGACCGCACGGGCTTTGATATGAGCCAGCTCAGTAGCGGCGAAATCAAACAAGCATAAAAGGAGACAGAACAATGACAATCGCAGTCGTAAACACAAAAGGCGGAGCAAGTAAATCTACCGTTGCGTTCCAGGTAGCGGCGGCTTCCTTCCTGGCAAAAAATGAGGATGTCAAGCTCATTGAGTTTGACGATGAAAACAAAGACAGCGCGACTTTTTCCCATTCCCAGATCCAAACCGAGCAAGTGGAGATCGGCAACGGCACCGACGTGGAAGAGGTACTCAAAAGCACGCTGCTAATTTCCAAAGAGCAAAATATCGTCATCGATGTGGGCGGCAACAAAACCACCACCATCATCATTGAGGGATTGAAAAAGACACGGCTTTATCGCAAGATCGATCTTTTTATCATTCCGATGAGCGGAGGATACCAAGATTTGAAAAATGCGGAAAAAACGTTTGAGATCATCAAGGAATTTGGTGTACCGGTGATTTTTGCGCTTTCACGGGTGCGTAACCCCAAACGGCTCCATTTCCAATACGGCGATTTTTTCCAAACCTTTCCTGGGGCGAGGCATATCATCCTTACCGAAAGCGATGTGATCGACTTGAGCCGCCAAAACGGGAAATCGGTATTTGAAATCGCTCACGATAAAGAGAAAAAAGAGGCCCTTGAAGCACTGCTGGATGAGGCGTTTGACGCGGACGATAACCGCAAAATCGGACAAATCAGCACACTGCTGCAAATTTTCGATGAGAGCGAGGAATATCTAAAAGATATACTCACTCCGGCCTTTGAAGTCATAGAAAAAAGGGTATCCGATGGGTGCGCGGCGTAAAAAATCGGAAAAACGGCAACGCAACGCGCACATTATGGTGCGCGTCACCGAAGAGGAAAAAGAGCAGATTCGCTTCAAAGCGGCAATGACGGGCTATCCCCGTCGTACAGGGACATATATGCGCAAAGCGGCGCTTAACCTTCCGTTGCGCTCCGTCGTGGACGAAGCGGCGGTGGATGCGCTTTTGCAATCAAGAGCCGATCTGAACCGCTTAGGGGGCTTGCTAAAACTTTGGATCACCAAAAACGCGGATGATCCGACGCTTACACTCGGTAAGCGCACCTTTGCCGATGTGGATGAGCTGCTTTCTACAATTGAAGCGCAGGGGCAAACCCTGCTGGAATACGCCAAAAGATTGATGAAGAGTAAAAAAGCGTAAGGAAAAACGATGAAATGGGTACGCATAGGACAACTTACCAACTATATCTCCATCTCCGAACAGACGGTGCGCAAACTGATGAAAGAAAACGTCTTTTTGGAGGGAAAACACTATGTCAAAAACCCCTATATCGGGCATACCCTGTTTAATCTGGAAGAGCTGGAGACTTGGCTACTGCAACACTCCCAGGGTAGTAGCGAAGCCTTGAAACTGATGCAAATGAAAGATTGGTAGGTTAGAATGTCACCGTGGCTTGTGGTGACTCCAAAGGAGTCAAAATAATGGCAAGTATCTACGCACGCAAGGGTATCTTGCAGATCAAATACAAAAGCGCGGAAGGCGGCTGGAAGCAAAAAAGCACCGGCTTGCGCGATACGCCCCAAAACCGGGAGCGTATCAAACGCGAGTTTTTGCCCGCGTTGGAAAAACACTTGCGCCAAAAAGCCGAAGCGCAAAACCGAGAGCCTATCGAACGCTATGCCAAACTCTACCTGCTCTCCAAAGAGCACCTGGCGACCTACTGGGAGATACACGGCAGGGTAGGGAAGATTTTGGAGTTCTTTAAAAACCGTGACATTCGTGAGATCAAACCCTCTGAGATTAGGGCGTGGATAGCGTCGTTTCAGTGCAAACCCAAAACGGTCAGTATGTATATGACCGACTTGCGCGGGATCTTTGCGATGGCGATCCAAGAGGAGGTGATGGAGAAAAACCCCTTTGTGCATATCGCCAAGCCCCGACGCAAAAAGACTGATGAAGACGAAGGGCCCATCGAGCCTTTCAGTCCCGAAGAGGTAGCGCGTCTTTTGGCCAACGCGCCCGATCCGCTGCGCAACTTCCTGGCGATTTCGTTTTATACGGGAATGCGAAGCGGGGAGGTGCTGGGCTTGCAGCTTGCAGACATCAAGCAAGACTACATAGACCTCAAACGCAGTATATCAAAAGGGGTGGTTTCGACTCCTAAAACCGTCGGGAGTATCCGCACGGTGCCGATATTTGAGGTGCTACGCCCCTATCTGGAAGACCAAATCGCCAAAGCCCGACGCTGCCGAAGCATCTGGCTTTTTTGCTATGAAGACGGGCGGCACTATTACGGCGTGGACAATATCCGAGGCTCCAAAAAGCGCAACGGCCCTTGGGCGAAACTGCTTAAAGAGCAGGGGATAAAGTATCGCAAAATTTACAACACCCGTCATACCTTTATCACCGCAATGCTCAAATCGGGAGAGATGAGCGTATTGGAGATTGCGCAGATGGCGGGACACACCAATACCAAGATGATTTTGGAGCGTTACGCCAAATATATCAAAGGGGAACACCTCAAAATCTCCAGGGCGTTTGACCCCTTCAAAAACAGTGTCACCACGCGTGGTGACAGTCGTGGTGACACTCGTTATAGCGTATGATGTTTCAAATTGCTTGGAAAGTTCGGTGTATTGGGAGTTTGCTTTGGTTGCGGGAGAGGGATTTGAACCCCCGACCTTCGGGTTATGAGCCCGACGAGCTACCAGACTGCTCTATCCCGCGACAGAAGATTGTGAAAGAGTGGATGGGGTGGAGGGACTCGAACCCCCGAATGGCAGGACCAAACCTGCTGCCTTACCACTTGGCGACACCCCAGTCTGAGAGGTTTACGTCGTTTGTTTACGGGCAGAATTATAATGCAAAAGTACGGCATTGTCAAGAGTTTTTGGATATAATTTTTCAAATTACGTAGAGGATTGAAAAAATATGCCGATTAAACGTGTGCAAAGAGCGATTGAGGAGATCAAACGGGGCAAAATGGTTGTCATGATAGATGATGAAGACAGGGAAAACGAAGGAGACCTGGTCTACGCGGCGACGTTCAGTACCCCGGAGCATGTCAATTTTATGGCCACGGAGGCCAAAGGGCTCATTTGCGTGGCC